>QBUL01000157.1 GCA_013180605.1 Candidatus Methanophagaceae archaeon GoMg1
TCTCATAATATAGTAGTTTTTCGGTTTTAACCGGATTTTAGATGGCTGTTGAGGTGAGAAGGATGAAATGGTTGTAGATGGAGCTAAACACATACAATAGTTTAATGGAATAGACACGAATTATTTATATTTATCATCTGATTTTTTGCTTTAGAAGAAAGTGAAACCAAAAGCGATTATACCGTTTAAGAAGGAAAGAGCAAAATCGAGATTAGGTGGCGTTTTAAGCGAAAAGGAACGAGAAGAGTTCGCTGTAAGAATGTTAGGGGATGTTTTAGTTGCACTATCAGAATCCGAGATAGAAGAAGTCAAGATAATCTCAACGTGTTCAGAGGAACAAATAAAGGAAGATTTGAAGTTGGGGTTGAACTTAGAGTTGAACTCAAAGCTGACGGTCAGGGAGGACGGGCGAGGGCTGAACGAAGTGCTAAATGAAGAGATAAAGGATGAAAAGGAGCCGGTACTGATAATAATGGCTGATGTTCCTCTGGCAACGCCAGAAAGTATAAATGAAATTGTCAGCCGCGAGGAGGACGTAGTGATAACACCGGGGAGAGAGGGAGGCACAAACGCTTTGTTCCTCCGTAAACCGTACAAATTCGCGGTTTCTTATTATGGGATTAGCTGTTTGAAGCATATAGAAACGGCGAGACGCCAGGATTTGAGCTATGCCATTCACGATTCTTTTTTTATCAGTACGGATATAGACGAGGTAGATGATTTAATCGAATTATTGATTCACGGTGGGAGCAGGAGCAGGAGTTTCTCAGCGGAATATCTACGTGGAATCGGCGTTTCTATTCATGCGGATAACAATTCGAAGATGCGTGCAAAGGTAAAGGTGAGCGTGGGCAGATGAGTGCTCTCATATGCAAATATCAAACATTTTATTTCCACCCCTCGTGTTCTTTCATTTCTTGAATTTTTTGTTTGAAGTTTGGTAAATCCTCCAGAATAAGTTTCCAGACCCTTGGGAGATTTACACCAAAGTATCCGTGTATATTTATTAGCACATCTCTCAGACCTGCAATTCTCCTCTTACCAACGAGCCAAATAAAGCCCCTTTTTTAATGTCGTATTCCTTCGTTATCGGGCGTATTTTCTCCTTAATTTCATTAAATTCGACTTTGCTCATTTTCTCCATCCTGTATTACTCCGGTAGCTACCGCCCACAAATAAAAACTTCCCGGAGAAATCGCCTTTAGTTTATTAAGAATATCGAATTCCCCTGGAAGAAGAACATCCTTTATTCTCTCCACATCTCCTCTATTTTGCTTTAGCCCTCCTATATCCATATCCAAACGACCATCCTTAATTAAAAAAGCAAGACAGGCAACTTTTGAAGCATCCTCTTTAGCACGGGAAAAAGAGTAGCTACCACCTATTATGTGACTTCTAATTCTTCTTATCCCGTCTCTTAGTTCTCTTGTATAATCATTCTCAATACTTCCACGAAAATCTAACTGAGAGATGAGAAAAGAGGCTTGTATTGAATCACGCAAAAATTCATAGGCAGGCAAATTCATGTTACGATAAGTGGCTTCAATTTCAGCAATTTTTTTATACGACTGACTGATTTCCTTCAGGTCGGTTATGTATTCAAATAGAATTCCAAGGTCAAATAATTGTTTTAGTATTTCCATTGATTTTCCTTTACCATAGGGAATTCCTATGGTTGTAGGAGCAAAAGCGCTCAATTTGTCCCCGACAAAGCTATTTACTGAGGGAATTGGCACTTTCACTTCTTTTTCAACTTCAAACAATGGAAGAATAATTGGCTTTTCGATAGTTTCAGAAAAGGGAGGAGGCATTTTTACAATATCAAGCAAAACATAAGCCTCCCTATTTTCCATTGAAGAAATGTAGTAGAATTTAAAATGACTCTTTGGAATCTTATGCTCCGTTGGTCTTTTATCTTCTTCCCATTTTTTAAATAATCCTTCCTGTATTATTTTGTCGAATGTATCGAACAATGCTATATCTTCATCCTCTGTTATTATGTCGAGGTCAATGGAGAGTCTTTTCAACTCAGGAATGAGCAGCATCAAACCTGTGCCACCTTTAAAAATAAGATTGATGCCCTTTTCAACCAAATTACCAAGCAATTCAAAGGCATATATTGCTTTTTCTATCAATATTGGGTCTGCGTTTGTTTCTCTATGTTTATTCGTTATCCATTTTCTTTCAAAACATGGTCTTCTAATCATCTTTCGTCCAGTATTCTACTATTGCCACATTTTACAAAAATGTGACATAGGTGGATTTTGTGTTCGTGCACATAGCCCGCATCTTTTCTTTTATTTTTCTCCTTTCCGCATAATCGAACATCTCAGCTATATTTATGCGGTAATTAAGGATTACATTGGAAATAATTTTCTGACACTCTTCCCTATCCATGAGATTGACCCTTTTCGTCTCTATAAACAAATCCACAAGTATCTTCTCTATTTTTGCAAAACACTGATTTTTAGACTCACGAGAAGAAATGAAAGGTCTTAATATAACAGTTCGGTTTTTTAATTCCACATATTTTTCCGCTTCACTTTTGCGGGGATTTAGATAAGTATTGTAGCCATTGTCTGCCAGAAAATCTTTTAAGGCTTGTAGAAAATCTTTATCGGTATAAACGAAAGTGACAAATTGGCTTGGCAGGTGGTGAAAGAAACCTTTTATCTGTTCAGTACCCCAGCAGGAAAAATCAAGGAGTGGGAACTCTTTTTTTATTAATGTTATAATCTTTTCTACCGGCTTTGTATCCAATACAAATTCCTCTTTTATGGTGGAATACCATCCTCTGCCTGCGCCATAGATAACGTTTTCTCTTTTCAGGAGATAGAGATATTTTTTCAGTGTGTCGTTTTTGTAGTCAATTCTTCTATCAGTAAAATACTTTCTCAAGTCATTTATATGAAAATAACAGTTATTCTTTGCGTAATTGGTTATATGCTCTTTAAGAGTTATCATTTTCTTCATTCTCCATCACCTTCAGCCATTTATGCCCTTTTATCCGCTCAATCCGCTTTTGCATCTTTTTATCTTTGATTAAAGCGTTGTAAACACATTCAATAATTTTTAAATTCACCTTTCCCAGTTTTCCCAGTTCCTTCTCTAAGAAGGGGACGTTTTTATTTCCCACGTATGAAACCACAGAGACTAATTTTAATTCCTCGTGTATGAGATTTTTGAATTTGTGCTCTATTTCTTGGCGGGTTGAGTCAGGGGGATAAAGGGGTTTTATCGTTGTTAGTTCTTCAGCAAACAACATTTGTTGAGGATTATTGCCCGTTAATTCCTTCTGCATTGAGATTTTTCTTATACTCATGTTTATCAGTCCTATTTAAACCGCCGTTTTGTATGTATGTCGCTCTAAGCGTATCTGGAGCTCTATTGTTATTCTCTAATGACAAATAATATCACTGCCATTCCAATAGCTACAACAATTGCCACAGTAGATAAAATAAGTGGCATAGTTTTTTCCCACCACTTTGCGGATTTTAAAGCGTCTACGTCTTCTATAATCTTGGTAATTACAGACGGCTCAGCAGGGTTAGGTAAATAAGCCATTATACCATCTTTACCTTGATATTTCCCAGAGTAAGGGGTAGTTGGTTCTAACAACTTGATAAATTCAATAGTAGCATAATGTTGTCCTCGCTTTAGTGAAATAGTAGCGTTAGAAGTATTAAACAAGAGGCAAAAAAGTCCTCCTTTAAAGCCGGGATCTACCTGAGGCCCATTAGATAAAATTATTCCTTGGCAAAATAAACCTACAGAGAGGTCAAATCTTCCTGCAATATCTCTGGGAAAGTCTGCGGTCTCTTTACTTGACACTAGGGCATAATCACCTGGTTTCAACTTAATGAACGGGTTAGTGTTATCTAAATCTCTTTTTTTACCGTCTTGCCAATATTGATCACCCAGAGATAGATCAAAAGAAGCACCGCTAACTTTATCTTTTATTTCTGCATTTTTTAACAGCATGCCACACTTGACCATTAATTCAATTACTTTTTTAGGCAACATACCCCCTATGTCCCTATATCCCCACAAAGAATATATTAGCTGAGCAGTATCTTCTATGTCTACGTCATCAGTATTGCTAATAGCGTATAAGCAATTTTTGCCATATATTCTGTCTTCTCTTCTCTGCTTTTCTACATTATTGTTAATTTCTTCTCTCCGCTCAACTAATCGACTGTCAAGAACATCATCAGGTGCATCCAAGAAAATTATAAAGTATTTAAATTCACCTCGTTCTTTACTATCTTCCTCTAAGCTCTTTGTTGATTCTGGAGTAAGAACTAATAAGGGAACCCTACTATTATCGAGAACTATTTTAAGAGCTTGATTAGTGATACCACAATAGTCCTCTCTATAGTTCGCTTTTATTAGTAACTTCCTATCCTTGTCTAATTTATCAAACTCTTCTTTACTCATATATTGATACATATTGGATAGGTCGTCTTCTCGAGGTTTGCGAGTCGTCACTGCTTGTACTACTTGAAACTCCTTAAATTTTTCACAAAGTCTTCCAGCAATAGTTGATTTTCCACCCCCACTTGTTCCCGTTATTATAATTCCCTTGTATTCCATATTCATACCTTCCTGAATAAATATATCTTTTCTCGCTCTAAAGAAGCCCATTTTATATTATGAGATCGTCGTATTGTAGGTAATATTCTTTCATACTCTTCTTCTTTGATTAGGTCATATTCATCCATACTAGACAAAACTTTCTGAACAATACGCCTTCGAATACTATTGTTTTTATTATCCATGTTAAAAGCAGGCATCACATAGCATGCGTATCCTCCACTTTTTATTTTTTGGGAGGTTACTTCGTTTGCTCTTTGCATGACCTCAAGATAACGGTCTATTGAATCTTTTCTCGCTCTTCTACTTCTTGCCCCAATCTCTAAATCTCTATCAGTTAAATCAAACCCAAGAAAATAATAAGATAAGCGTTGAGAAGTAACATAGTCTGTCATGTTTGGATAGGGGGGGGATGTAACAACTAAATCTACAAAATTATTTGGTATTTCTTTGCATTCTCTTACATCTTCATGAAATATTGTTTGTTTTTCTGATAACTCTTTGTATAATGAGTCATAACCATACATAACATATTTTAGATACTCTGATATATCTTTAAACAGTCTATTTACATGTTTGTTAAACAAATCAAAAACTTCTTTATCTTTCACCTGTTTTTGCTTTGGTAATACATTATCTGCTATACATCCCCATCCTCTATCTTGACTACTTACTGTTTTTAAAATTGCTGAGATGGATATTTGCATAGCAGCCTTCATTGCCTTATCACTACAACTTGCTTCTTTAATAAAAAGAAAAGAAAGTTGTTTTAATGTATATTCGGAATACCAAGGTCTTAACTTGTCAATCAGAACATTCTTAGGGACATTTGAAGTATAATCCTTACGTGGATTAAAATCTTTACGCATTTCCTTAAAATCCCATTTTAAGCGGTCAAAAGTTATCTCTGAGTTAAACAAGATAAATAATGACCGCATATACTCAACAGCAACACTACAAATTTCTGTTGCTATTGGCTTTCGATTAAGCAAAAGAGCTTGAAAATATGTAGTGCCTATCCCAGCGAAAGGGTCATAGACTACAGCGTTTGGTAAGGTTAATACCTCTATTAGTGTAAATGGGATCTCTGGAACAAATGTAGCAGGATACCAGTGATGTCTTCTACAATTAAATGGATGCACTTCATGAGGAGAAAAGGTGCTTCTTTGATAAAAATTCCAGTTTATATTTTTTAATATAGTTTTTGCCTTATGAATGTCATTTACAAGCAATTTTTCCCTCCCCCTATTCACATTTGATTTCGTCATAGAGCACCACTTCCTCAAGTCTTTCATCTTCTAAAATATTAGATATGCATATAGATATCTCGTGGCGTATTCTACTTATAACATTATTGGGGAGAGTATTTATTTTATACATGTCTAAATCGACATTCTTCAAAAAAACACCAATAAGAAGTCGATTGGAAGATCTGCCAATTTGAATAACTTGATTATCGTCTGTTTGGATGCAAACCTGCCTTTCTGTTTTGTTTACATCAATGATTGGATGTATCGCTACCATAGCAGACTTGAAACGAGGAGAAAACCTCGACCGCATCATCTCTGTTAGTTCGTCTTCTAACTTCCTCCTTCTGCTCATATCGCTAAAGATTTTGTATTTGTCAGTTTTAGTAGTCGAAAAAATTCCGATACAACCATACAAAATTCCTTTCATAAGGCGGGAAATAATCACTGACGTTTCAGATGATACTTCAGATAGTTTTTGTAAAAGTTCATAATCAACATCATGCCAACTAAAAGAAAATAAATCCTTCGCCTTAGCAAGTTCTATTGCCTCAGTAAGCATGCATTTTGCAGAGAATTCTTCAGGATTGCGAAGTAATAAGAAGTACAATTTTTTACGTACCTTATGCCATTCCTCAACAAGGTAGACGGCTTCCTTATTCAATACTAATTTACCTTTTTCTATCCAAAGTGATTTAGCAAGTTTTAACGGTACTTCACCAGATTTTACTAGACCAACATGGTACGCAAGCCTAAACACATTATCTATGTTGTCTAGATCCATAGTTGAATTTATTAACGGGCCAAATCTTCCCTTTCCTATAATAATTTTACCTATCGCTTCTAAGTCTTCTTTAGTAACTTTGGAAGATAGTTCTCTTGTCATGCCAAAAAATATAGGTTCCAATGTAGCAGATTTATACTGATATGATTCCCCTTTTTCCCCAACTGCTACGTATTCAAAAGCTTTCTCATGGTTGAATCCTTCTTTTGATTCGATATATTCCACAGAATGCCCAAATGCCCCGCTTGCCATATCATGCAATAGTGCCGCCAGCAAAAAAAGTTTTCGTTCTTTTTCACTTATTGGGTTTAACGGTGGCCATGAATTAAGGCATTCTTGAGCGAGGTGATATGTTCCAATTGCATGTTCATAGCGATTTATATTTGCCCCACCAGTTAGGCAGAGGGAATTTATGTTGCAGAGTCGAACTTCACGAAGACGTTGTAACTCAGGACTGTGAATAATATCCCAAATGAAGTTAGGTAAATAAATTATGCCGTAAAGGGGATCGTACACATACCTTTTATTTTTATGGATTTTTTTCATTCTCACCACCAATAATGCTTTCTGCACATATAACACCAGAACAAAAAGCTTGCAATATCCCGCGGAATCTACCCGCGCAATCACCAATCAAATACATTCCTGGAATTATTGAAAAATCAGAATTAACAGGAAAACTTAAACCACCATAGCCAACTTCTGGTGCGAAGACGCTTACTTCATTCCAACGCTCCTTGGGTAATAGTCAGGAAGCAAAATAAAAGACTGCTTCTTTAATTTTTGTAGAGATTGGTTGTGGAAAACATTGGTTTACATCATCGTAGACCCAGAAAGATATGGAACTTTTAAAAGATTTAGATGGATTGTAGCTTTTTGTGCTAATATTTAAATAATCGGGCAACCTTTGACAGATTGGTTTATCATTAGTAGCATTAAGCAATTTTTTCTTTATTTCGGCAAAAATTGTATCATTTTGTTTTGTGTGTTTTAGCCTTATCATAATCCCAAGGTTTGTAAAGCCACTTCTATACATCGGATTGTAGTAACCATCCGTAAAAAACACGTCTTCAAAGAAATAAGGTGCTATTTTACCGTCTTTACAAACACAAAAGGTTCTTGCATCATCAAATAGAAGTTTCAAATCGTTATGGTATTTAGTTATGTCTGGATATAAATCCGTTGGAAATTCCAATCTCACTCCTACATCTAAATGATTTTCGTTGCCTTTTAAATTTAATTTTGTGTTGACAGATTTAAGAAGGGAACGACCTAAACGGCCAACTCCAAGCAGCAGGTACTTTGTAAAGATAGTGATTTTTTGGTTATCGTGCATGGCCACTAACTTAAAATCATTTTCTTCATTATGTATTTGGATTAACTCGGTATTCAACAATAATGATGTGCCCGTGGTGTTTAGCTGTAAAAACACTTTTTGATATGCTTTTCGTAATTCCTCCTGATCATAGAGATATGCATCATAATACCTGTATTCAAACCCTAATTTGTCAAATAACTCTTTTGCATTTTTGATATCATTTGTTGTTATATTTGGTTTTTGTAAAGATAGGTAGTTATTAAACAAATCGAAAGCGTCTGATAGCTTCTTCTCGGCTAAATCTGTTGAACCCAAAATAGTTGCAAGTTTACTTCCAGCGGGAAAAGCACTTATTTTCGCGCCAAAAAGGGAGCAACCCCCAAATCCACTTATCATTTGGCAAGGTTTCTCTCTTTCACAACTACTATTTTGAAGTATTGAGCAAGACCTAATATTTGGTAAAGTGCCGGCATCCAAACAAAGTATATGAGTTGCCAAATTAGAGTTTAAAAACGTGAGTGCTGATCCTATACCAGCAGGTCCTAATCCAACAATACAAACTTTGGAACTATAGTCGACTTTCATCTCGGGTAAACCCTCTCTCTTTTTGACTTAATCGTATCTAAAAGCTACCAGCGCAATTTTTTTCTTTCATTTTCCAACGTCACCTCTGCCCTTTTATCCTTCCTTTTTCAATATATCAAGCATTGCCATATGAATAACTATCGTGGGTTAAATATAGCTAAGGTAAAAAACCACGTAATTTCACAAGAAACCTTTTCTTAGAAAGAAAAGCTTTACCAAGTGCGCCGAGAAAGACTATGATATCCAGTTTGGTGAAAATCCAACCTGAGGAAGGGTTAGCCACCACCTCAGAACTGAACCTTGCACCCAGTCTGGTAACAGGCTGTAGTGAAGCCAAGGGAATGGGATATTGGGCTGCAACGCAAGTGAAGGGATTCAGCCACGAAATTCTTATTGTGTCGGTGGCCGACGCTGTTTGGTTGGCGGAAGGCAGTACTCTCATCGCCGATAGTCTTAATAGGACGTGGCGAGGCGATGCGAGCCCGACGGGGTCTGAGACCGTGGCACGGTATCAAATGGATATTATGGTAACTCGGGATACCCAGAGTGTTCTCCTTACTGGAGTATGTTCTATCAAGCCTATAAACGGTAAGATAGTACGGACGACACTCGGGGAGTCGGACCAGCTCATAGTACCGGAGAAGCAGGGTAATGCCTGCAGAGGGAAGGGACTGGCAGGAGCACGATGGACCGGCAGGGACACACCCTCCATACCCAGAGATGGGCAAGAGGTGTCAACAAAACTGTGGTCCATAACTCTACGAGCCAGAGAAGATCCAACGTGTAAGTTTACGTCTTTAGCGCACTTACTTACGCCGGATTTTCTCAAGGAATGTTTCCGGGAGCTAAAGAAAGATAAAGCTCCTGGCATTGATGGGGTAACAGTAGGAGAATATGAAGAGAACTTAGACGAGAATATCGAAGATCTGGTAACAAGATTGATAGCGAAGCAATATCGACCACAACCTGTTAAACGAGTCTATATACCGAAGTCAAACGGTGAACGAAGACCGCTTGGGATCCCGGCTATCGAGGATAAGATAGTCCAGTTGGCGATAAAGAAAATTCTGGAGGCCATCTTTGAGGAGGATTTCAGTGACGCATCTTATGGGTTCCGACCCAATCGTAGCTGCCACGATGCACTGGATCAGGTTGACAATATAATTATGACCAAACCAGTCAACTATGTGGTGGACATGGACATAGCGAAGTTCTTTGACACGGTAGACCACAAATGTCTGATGGACTGCTTGAGACAGCGAATAGTAGATCCAAGTCTGCTGCGAATAATCGCCCGTTTCTTAAAATCGGGTGTGATGGAGGGAGGAAAATATCTGGAGTCGGACAGAGGCACGCCCCAAGGTGGGATATTAAGCCCAATCCTCGCCAACATCTACCTCCATTATGCCTTAGACCTTTGGTTTGAGAAAGAGGTGAAGAAGCGGCTGAAGGGGTTTGCTCAGCTCATCCGTTACGCAGATGACTTCATTGTCTGTTTTCAATATGACAATGAAGCCAGAGCGTTTGGGAAGGCACTGAGGAAAAGGTTGGCTAAATTCGGACTGAAGATCTCGGAGGAAAAGAGCAGAATCATTGAATTTGGTCGCTATGCCTGTCAGCAAGCAAGGAAACAGGGTAAGAAGTGTGCAACCTTTGACTTCCTTGGTTTTACGCTCTACTGCGATAAAACCAGAAATGGTAAATTTAAAGTAGGGCGGAAGACGTCGAGCAAGAAGTTCAGGCAGAAGATGAAAGACATGAATCAGTGGTTAAAAGGCATTCGAAATCGGGTAAAATTGGAGGTGTGGTGGTTATTGCTAAAGCAAAAGCTGGCTGGACATTACCAGTATTACGGGATAAGCGGTAATATAGGCGGATTACAGAATTACTACTATCATACGTTGAGGCTCGCCTTTAAGTGGATAAACAGGCGAAGTCAGAAGAAGAGTTATAACTGGGATCAATTCATCCGTTTTCTCTCATTTAATCCGCTGCCAAAGCCAAAGATATATCATTTCTATACCCTATCCAAACAAACGTAGAGGATGTACTCCTGAAGAGCCGGATGAGGGAAAACCTCAAGTCCGGTTCTGTGAGGGGGCTCATAGTAACCTCGGAGCAATACTCCATCATGAGGTGGACTATGAGCTCTACTCGACAAGAACATATTTGTTTTTCTTTTAGCACAGGTTTTCTTTTTGTAAAAAGAAAAAGTGTTGTGTAATCTTGTGGTTATACCAATTTTCATTCCCCTTCCCCAAAATTAGAATACCATTCCGGTCTTTCCGGTGCTTCAGAACCCAACATCTCCCGCCATTTCTCATCCGTAAGCCGCTCTCCAATAGGCTGCTTAAACTCGTAATAACTCATCACCGGACCCGCACCAATTAATATCCTGCCATCAGGAATTTTGTATGCGACAACAATCAAATCAACATACCCGACACCCTCTTCCAGAACGACTCTCCCCGATTTCATATCCGGACCTGCAGTATGGACATCCGCAACAATTGTCGTCTTCTTTGCTTTTTCATCCACATCCTGGATTACACCATTTAAACTGTCTCCGAAGTTCTTGATAAAATCGTAGTCCTCCCGTGTCAATTCCTGATTTCCTAATTCTGTATTCGATATATCCACAAGTCGCTCTAATATAGAACACAAATTAGTTAACCGGTACTGTGCAGAATCATCAATTACATTCATTTCGTCCAGCCCGGTGGCAGTCATCCGAGTTAAAGCCAGCAGTCGGTTATAAAATTCCGGAACAGGCTCAACGTACCCGACTACCTCAGGTTCTGGCGCCGGCAGTCCCGTTGTTGCCATACCATAACTCTGTTTTGCATATAGAATAGTGTCATGCCTTAATTCGGTCCACGAAGCCAAAGCAGCAGTCAATTCCTTATCTCGCCATGCTGCTGTCTGCATAAAAGTCGGGTAGCCCGAATCGAACGTCTTCAATAACGGCTTTAAAGCGTATAGCCAGCTCCAATACAAATTCTTATTCCATTCCGCAGCACTGAAACCATTGAATTCTTCTTCAAGCAGATTGAATTGCTCGTTATAACCGTCATAATTAGAATCCTCAAGTTGCTCCAACAGTTCCTTCGCTCGCTTTGAACCTAAAATAGCCATCACGTCTAAACCTCTCGGCGGGTCGCGAATTGGGCCAGCGTTTGGGTCAATTCTGAGTGTAAAAGGTTCTTCTGTTCCTGAATAACTCCCTACCTTTGGAAATACCAAGTTCTGGAACATATACGAATCAGGAATAAATCGCTGTCCCATCAATCTGAACCCCTTTGTGTTTTCCAGGCATTTGTCTGCTTGTTCAGGCGTAAACGGCGGTGGAATTTCGCAATCTCCTGTTCCACCGTATATTTTTGGCGTTCTATATTCAGCCAATTTCGCATTTAACTTTTCTATATTTCCGGCGGTTAATTCATTTGGCTCGAACACCCCATTAAATACGGAATTCAAAGCTTCTATGTATTCATAAGGACCTAAATCGTCAGAAAGTCCGACATAGAAAGCCGTTACGGAATAGATTCTATCCCATTTATCTTTCAATTCTTGACTTTCTGCAAATTCGGAAGCTATGAGACAGGCACCAATAGTTTGAAGTTTCGCATCCTCAGCCGAAACTAAACAGTCCGGGCAGCCGCCTTTTAATAAAAAACTCATCCTCCCGTACCACATAAACGCCTTAAAATAGTTCTTCAGCTTCTCGCTCCGCGTATAATGCCCTCGTGGAACGTATTGAGAGTAATCCTCATTGTATTTGAAGATAGGGGATTCCGAAAAACCCGCATGTTTATCTATCAACGCCAGTTCCTTTTCCACGTCAGATTGAACAAAATCAGGCACTTCAAAACGGTATTTTTTCAAATCCTCCTGATCGAAGTACGCACTCGCTAAACCGGGGTCTCTGCATTTCCATTCATCCGTACACAGTTGTTCCTCTTTTGGCTGCAGCAAACTCAACCCAACAGCGAAATAGGCGACATTCCTTCTTGATGCTTCTTTTAAGTCGCCACTATAATTATAATTGTTATAATCTTCTACCGAATCATTCAGCAGTTCCATGCTGATTTGCCATATCATATCGTAAAATTCTCGTTCTTCTATTTGTCTCAGCGTTTCGTCAAATTGTATATGATAAAGGTGCAGTAAGGAGTCAGAAGTGATAAAAACGGGTATTTCCTTCTGTTTTAACGTTTTATATGGTTTCGTGATGTATTCCCCTTTCGGGTTGAACGTGTTGCGGATAACTACAAAACCGTTCTTTTCGAGCATACGTGCGGCATCTTCATCCAGCGGGATTTTCGCACAGAAATCGTTGAAATTGGATATTTCTTCTGCGTTCAATGGCAGGTTATACGGCGGAACTTCTAAACTGACGTTTAGTGGACTCAAGGAGTAGTAGTGTATGAAACTCAGCTTAATTTCTGTTTGTGGTTGTACACCCGCTAAATCTACAGGTTCGGTTTTCAATGTGGGTGCTTCGGGTTCAGAAGGTGTTGGCTGCTGAATGCATCCACCGGAAAAAACTATTGCTGCGACTAATACCACTATTAATCCATAGATTATTAACGGTTTTGGGCTCATCTTCATTGTATATAAAGTATAGCTTCCTTCTATTTAAGACACTGATTTACACTGATTTACGCAGATTTATTTTAGTTTAACCGTGTTTGTTGATTCTTATCATCTGTGTTAATCTGTGTCTATAATTTATCTAAACCTTGTTGTGATTTAGCCTTTTGCTACCACGGTAATAAAAACAGGACCCCTTATGTCTATTTTCTTCTTCTTTGATGTGACGTAACGCATCGCCATCTCGTCTACCTTTATGTTTATGTCCATCCCGCTTCGCACTATCTTCGCCTTCACTTCGCACTCGTTATCTGTATCTATTTCTCCTCTTTCTGCTGCTTCTTCTATCCGGTGTGCGGCAAAAGCGGCAAGAGCATCTACAAACTTTATGCCTGTTGGCACGCCCTCTTCAAACACCGATTCCCACTTCTTATCCCGTGGTATGGCCGATAGCGACCCTTCGTGCACCACCACTTCGTTCAAATACGCGGGACCGCACAGAAGCGTGTTCTCCTCGGGCTCGGTCACCCATACTTCTATATCTGTTCCAAATAAAGAACCGCGATATGCGAGGAACTCACAGGGCGAGGGCTCGTTCCCTTTCTCTTCACATAGCCGAACGATATTCTTTGCAATTTCGTCTCCTTCTGCCGTTCTCGGTGTCGCTTCCATGCTTATCATACCCGCTATTTCCAGGTCGCTCAATTTCCATGGTGCATAGAATTGCGGGAATGCTAACGCCCGCACGTCTTTCGAATCGTGCAGTATCATCGCTAATCGCTCTACACCCAACCCAAGGTTCACTACGGGATACGGGATATCATATTGCGCCAGCGCAGTGGTAGAATAAACCCCAAAAGTAGCTACTTCTACCCAGTCTATTCGTGGATGATATGCGAAGACCTCTATTTGTGTATCGGGCATGTAATATTTCGACCGCTTCTCATCCTCACGGAATCGTAGTTTCTCGAACCCGAATTGCGAAAGCAGTCCCGTTGTGATGCTCTTACCTTCGTCTATGCTTACATCATCACTGCAGAACACACAGGATGCGGAATGGTAATTACGCAGTCGTATTTCATCCTCGCGCTGCTCTCTTCTGAAACATCGGTCCACCGAGAACAGTCGTATCGGCAGCGGTTTCTTATTCACGATTTCCGCGAGCGTCAAGAACCAGCCGGAGGTCATGTGACTACGCAACGTAGCCCGTGAAGAAACAGGAGCGAGATTTTTTAATTCCGGGAAGACCGCATCAAGCGCTTTTGTTACCTTCATATCCTCCACGCCTATACTTCTCGCAACTTCATATATCAGGTCATCGCCGTCTATCTCACCTTTTTTATACCGGTGCAGCGTATTCTTGAGCGCCGCCATTTCGTCTTTTGAGAGGTCCTTATCAAAGAAGGAGTTCATTTGCTTCTCCCTTACCTCTGAAATGCCAATGTCCGGACGAGGCAGTCCCGCGAGATAATAGCAGCGGTCTAACACCGCAAGCGCTTCTTTTCCAAATTGTTTCTTCACTTCTTCCTCTTCTATTATCACGGGATTCATGACTTCTTCAAACCCGAGCCGCAGATACGCTTCTCGCAGCTTCTGGATGGTTTCAAATACGGGATGGGGCTTTCCATAGCTCAACCCACGCACCGACCTCGGGTACTTTTCATTGAGGGTTCTCTCACTCATGTATTTTAGCCCAGCCATCCAGGCGGCTTCGAAATCCTTGCTCGTTTCTTCTCGTATCTGTTTGGGATTGAATTTCATCTCTTGCTCCGTCCTTCTATTTCATCTATTTCTTTAACTTATCTTCACACTATTTTATAAATGTGCATTATCTATGAATAACAAATGATTATGTCGTTCACTTTTGCGGTAGCGTTGGAAAGCATCTGTGTGATATTAATGGCGACAATTCCGTTTGGAGAACTCCGCACGTCCATACCATTTGCAATGGGGATTTATAAAATGGGCGTCTTACAAGCTTTTGTCCTCTCGGTGATGGGGAATATGCTGCCCGTAGTCCCTTTGCTTCTTTTTCTCGACCCTGTTTCAAATTGGTTGCGAAAATACAGCATCTTCGATAGATTCTTCAGCTGGTTATTCGCGAGAACAAGGAGATATGACGACAGAATGCAGAAATACGGCGCTCTTGGCCTAATACCTTTTGTTGCTATTCCTTTTCCCGTAACGGGAGCATGGACGGCGTGTGCAGTCGCTTTTGTATTTGGCATTCGGCATAGGTATGCGTTTTCAGCTATTTTCGCGGGTGTGGTAATGGCGGGGATAATAGTTACGCTGTCGTGCAGGGGTGTTTTGGTGACGATGGGAGTGTGAACAAAACATGCGAATACTAATAATTAATCTCCGTGCAACAAAAGATCAGGGTTATGAAAGCCTTTACCATCATAAGATACAGGGATTCGTTTACGGGCTGTTGAGGGATTCGGGATTTGGTGGGTTGCATGATAAGGGAAGCTATAAATTCTTTTGTTTTTCCAATATATTTCCCATAAAGGATATTAGGGGTGCAGGCGAAGCGTTCAATTTGATTATCTCCGCGCCGAATGCCGAGCTTATATCTTCGTTAGCGGGTGCGTTAGAGAAAATCTTGGCTGATGGGAATGGAAGTGCTGTAAACATAGGAGAAGAATCTTTGAGGGGGTAGGTTTTAAGAAATTGAAGACGAAACTACTTTAGCTGATGCGAATTATGACGGCGACGTGAATGTGCTTGATATGACGCAAATAGGACTGATAATTCTTGGCAGGGAAAGTAAGCTTACGCTCGTTGACGCCACCAATAGAATCGTGACGGTGAACAAGTCGGTGGAGAAGATAATTTCTGGTCATGTCGTTGATAGCGAGGCTGTCAAACTACTCGGCGCATGGGACAGGGTGGTTGGCAGGGATACATACACAGCGGACGAGATTCTATTTCCAAGAGTGAGTGACTTGCCGGTCTGTGTGGGTCCAATGAGCCACTACGACGCATACTATGAGACGGTATTTGAACTTCGACCCCGACATCTTTCTGACCTTCTATATGCCCATACCCGGACTTGATGGTCTCGTAGATACCTTCGAGCCTGACATACCTGTCGTCTGCTTAAACTTCGAGGATCCAGCAACATGGTAGAGAATATAAGAAAACTGCGATACGTCCTCAATACAGAAGAAAGAGGTGAGGCGTACATCGAGTTCTACGAAGGCGTGGTGAACGACATCACAGCAAAGACAGCAGGACTTTCGGAGGAGGATAAAACGCAAGTGTTCTTATGGCCCTTCAATTACGACAACCAAGACGAGTATATGGTCTATGGCATGTACGCACCCGGAATACAAGTCCAAACGGAGATAGTTGGTGGTATAGACATCGGTAAAGACGTGGAAGGTTCTTGTCCACACGTAGGGTCGGAGTGGCTGGCGGTACAAGATATTGATGTTATCGTTGGTCACGTATCGCCTTGGGTTGTTCCAGGTATATTCGCCTATGACGTAACCAATCCAACAGTAGCACGTGACACAATAGATGGGGTTATGGATCCAGATGAAAAACCTGTATTGGCAGGAAGCGATGCGGTACAGAATGGAAAAGTAGTGAGATAAAAAAATAAAAAATTCAGAGGGAGCTTGTTTTTTTCTCCCTCTTCCCCTGATGGGGAAAACGTATCTGCTAAAAATTCGGCAGATAGATAGAGGAGAAAAGGATAAAATGTAGGAAGCATCATGAAGAAGTTACCAGAAGTGAATGAAAGTTTTGAGGAGTTGTACAGGATGCTCATCGCACCGATTAAATCGAAGCTGCTGCTGGCGGGCATAGAGCTTGGGGTATTCAACCGGTTGTCCGAACCCCGGTCGGCTAACGCCGTAGCGGGGGCTCTTGGGACTCATTCGGAGAACACGAGGCTGTTTCTGGACGGTCTGGCAGCGAGCGACCTGGTGGTAAAAAGGAATAGACTGTATCAGAACACGCCAGTCACGCAGGCACTTCTGATGGAAGACCGCTCCACATTCTTAGGGCAGATGTTTACCATCCAGGCACAGATGTGGGACCCTGCCCTCAACGACATGTCCAGGTTGGTCAAGGAAGGACCACCGCAGCATTCGCCTGAAGCGGATATGGGCTCTGAGGAAATGTGGGCACAGTTCACTGTATCCATGGCAAACTACGAGCTGGCTGGCGTGGCACAGCAGGCAGTGGATATCGTCTCGGAACTGCCGGAATTCACGTCGTTTGAGAAGATGCTGGACCTGGGCGGTGGTCCAGGTCTCGTCGGGATTGCCATCGTAGCATCGCATCCACGCATGAAAGGCGTCATCTTCGACCGGCCGGCAATAATCAAGGTGGCTGAGACCTTCATCAAGGATTATGAGATGGAAGAGCGGATGGATGTACTGGCTGGAGATTATAACTGTGATTCAATCAGCGAGGGATATGACCTGATCTGGGCAAGCAACGCGCTCAACTTTGCCAGACACGACCTGGACTCGCTTATGAAGAAGATCTACGATGCCCTCAATCCGGGCGGCGTATTCATCAGCTTCTGCGAGGGTCTGGCACACGAGCGGACGAAGACGGACTTCGTCGTTTTGTCCATGATGTCCTTTGCGCTGATGGGTCAGGACATGTGCTTTGACCAGGGCGAAATCGCTGATTCCATGCTTCGTGTCGGGTTCAAGTCCGTCCGTAGTCGCACACTGGATGCACTACGGGGCACGGCAGACCTTGACATTGGGAGGAAGTAATGGGGCTGCCCGACTCAAGAAAATAAATTATAGACACCGATTAACTAACGCAGATTAACACAGACAGATGATAAAAATCAATAATGTTAAACTTAAATAAGTCCGTGCCGCGTAAATCCGTGTAAGGGCGAAATCTGAAAAGATTAAAACATTCAAATTGAAATATCCCTCTAAATGAAACTTTTGTATCCATCTCATTACGTAATCTCTTGTGGACGTAGTTGCGAGGGCAAGCATTGTTCCTTTCTTTTTGAAAGAATCCAACGTTTCTTTCACGTCGGGAAATAGTTTAGATGTCGTATCCCAGAGCTCACGATAAAGTCTTTTCTCCTCCACCACTATCAATCGCTGCTTTTCATCGGGAATATCGAATTGGTCAGCAAAGAAAGCGATACGGTCCGCAGGATGCCGACCGATAATGAGGGGTTGAGCCGATTTTGTAATGGAATACCCGAATTTTTTGTATGCCGCCACCGTTATGGCTATATCCCGCCCGACCGAATCTGACAATACACCGTCCATGTCAAATATTACCGCTTTTAGCATAGTGGGATACACACTCCAGGGAATCCAACGCCGGCACAGTCTAAAAATCAAGTGACTTATCACCGCCAAGAGCGCAGAGACCACAGAGTTTTAAAAGACGGTTTCAATCATTGCTTATGTTTTTTTTTGTGTGTCTCTGCGTTCTCCGTGAGCTCTGCGGTGGAATTTAAGGATATAGCAAAATGAATGATTACGCAACAACCCCTATTGCGCCTGTCCGAGATGGAGATACCTGTTTGCTACTCCCCTTTTCTATACTTCCCCCGCTGTATTTCCTTTTAAGATAGCGTTCACACTGCTTTAATCTGTCATAGCCCAGCATCGTGCCAAGAATAAAGTCCTCCTCATCCGTCAGGTTTGACAGTGACGTGAAATTCATCTGCTTGATGACACCAATGCAGATAGAATCGCCGAAAAAGACATTTATCTTCTTCTCACTCACTTCTTGAATATAATAATTTATCATTGCCCAGTTCAGCCTCTTTTCAATCGCAGTCCTGTTCGATGCTCTTGCCGTATGAAGGACAAGTGTTCTCAAGCCTTTCTTATATTCCTGAATATGATGCGTAAGTACATCCATATTTCATCTTCTACCTTGCATCCGCTCGCTTCGCCGCCGACGTGGAAAAATAAAAAAGGAATTAAAGCAGAGCTAAAGCGCTTTAGCAACCTTTAATCCCCATGCTTCGGCATCTCCAAATGCGGGCTCAACCTCCCCGTCAACCTTGAAGCCTTCAGCGACAATTTCCGCACCACATTTTTTCAGCGTTTCTTCGAGCGTATCTACCGCCACGCAGAACGAATCAGCATACTCCTCGCTATCTCCCGGACCAAAAACCGCCGCTTTTTTCCCTTCCAGCGATACGCCGTCCATCGCTTCCTGGAAATCCACAAAATCATCCTGCAAGTCGCCCTCGCCCCACGTAGAGCACCCGAATACAATCGCGTCATTGTCCGCGAGCTCATCAACACTTGCTTCTGTCACGTTCTTCACCGTTACCGCTGCCATCCCTTGCTCAAGCCCAGCTGCTACATGCTCTGCCAGCATTTCCGTATTCCCTGTTGTCGAACCAAATACCAAAATCACGTTTGCCATCTTTTTTCTCTCCTATCTTTGTATAGGTGTCAGGTTTGAGGTGTTAGGTTTGAGATACGCCCACACCTGACAGCTCACCCCTCATACCTTCAATGATATGTATGGTCGTTAGGTGTATAAATACCAAACCCTAAAAAGATTAGGAAGAGCGTAAAAACCGAATTTAATTGGGTTTGAGGGCTCTATCCGAAACGTGAGCTGATGAAGGAAGCACTCGCTCGCGATTAGAGGGGGCATTCCAAAAGGTGCTAACCACAAGATCACACAGAGTTTTACGGAAACTTTTTCTTTCCCAATAACAACGAAATCGCGCTCATATTTGCGATATAACGGAAGAAAAAGACGTTACTAATAAAATATACATTGTGAATAGACGAAAAATTCGCTGAGAATGCAAATACAGACGCGAACAACGCTGAAACGTGAAATTAGATATTTACATATCGAAGTACCACCCATATCATTTGTTATGTTTGAACTATTTGTACCATTTGTAACAATTACATTTTTATATTCAAAAGATTAAAAGTAATAAGAGATATAAAAAGTATCATAATACGCCCACAATGACATATAATCCCCTCTTGTTTTTAGTCCTTTAATGTTGCGTTATGTCATATAATATTTTAAGTCGTCTAAAACCACTTTGAATTGCGAATATTTTTTTTTAAGCCGTTTTCCAATACCTGTGTCATATATCCCATATTATACGACATGCATTTGAACTTGGATAATCTCTGTAACGTTTACACTTTTACGTCTCTTTGCACCATCAGTTACTTTTACACTTTTAGTTTGGATAGTCCCAACTAGCCCACCCCCCTGTACAATAACCAACCATCCCGCTATACTACTTGCCTATACAGTAGCAGACTGCTCTTCAGTCTTTTCTATGTCCCCAGTCTCTTCTACTCTTTTGCCCTTTTCGATAAGTTCGATTATATGCGCCTTCATTGTTATCCCTTTGTCTATCGCTTTCTTCCTTATCGCTTTATGCAACTCCTCTTCCAAATCCAAAGATACTTTTACCATTTTTGTTGTCACCAATGTTTTCATTGATTTACGTATTTAAATATCTTTCAATAAACCTTTTCTTAGAAAGAAAAGCTTTACCAACAACTTTTTTACCTTCGGTAAAA
>QBUL01000156.1 GCA_013180605.1 Candidatus Methanophagaceae archaeon GoMg1
AACTAAAATAAATCTGCGTAAATCAGTGTAAATCTGTGTCTTAAATAGAAAGAAGCTATATTTTATATACAACGAGAAAATATTATGAGGGTGTAAAACCTAAAATACAAATCTAACCAATATCTTCTGTGTAGTATTATCTTCTTGTGTTAATCTCGTGGTTTTTTTCGCCTCAGCTAAAGACATACGAGTGATAAAAAGGTTGTTAGCTTAACATTCATTTTTCATTCAGGAAATCGCTAAAGAAACGTTCTTTTGGCATTCTCTTGAGGTAAACGTCACCTAAAACTCCGATGATGATTCCACCAGCTAAATCAAATATCAAATCATGCATCGTATCTCCGAGGCTGGGTTGCAATTGCGTTCCAAAAAGATTATCAGATACGAATTCCGTGATTTCCCAAAACGACCCTATCGCCATTGTGAAGATTATAACGAAAAATACAATCATTGGTCTGTTCAGTTTAATCTCGGTATATCGGTCCATGATAACGGCAGCGGCAAATCCGAGAACTGCTATGGTTATAGAAGAGACAAGATGTGCTACCTTATCGTAGAACGGGTAAAAACGGTAATACCATCCTTGCACGTTTCCACTCACAGAAAGGTAAAGAGAAAGAACGATGAGGAAATTCAATTCCCACGGCAAAGTCACATGGAATCTTCGTTTTAGCATTAAGGGTGTCAAAGTTAGGATAAGGGCAAAAAATCCCCATATAGCCACGAAGTAATCCCTGGTATAAACGCTATAAACGGCATAAACAACGATAAGCATCTGCATTAGATATGCAAGATAGATTCCGATTTTTTCTCTTAGCATGTTAACCTGTTATATATAGTCGTCCGAAAAATATTAACCACAAGATCACACATCGTGGGCTCTGCCCACGTCCCCGCAAACCCTGAAAGGGTTTATTCCACGAGAGAACAATAGTAACAATCTTGTTTCAGGGTTCTATTTGTATTTTTATACCTTCTTACCCCCTACCTCTTGTGTCAATCTCGTGGAATCTCGTGGTTTATTAATTGCAATTTGTTATTTGAATGACTATTATGTAAGCTATGCTTTATCAGTTGCGAATTTATATTATTTTACACTAAACATTATTTTATTTTCTTTAGGAGTAACTTATATCCAAGGGGAAGGGAAACACGGTGAAGAAAGAACAAGTGATGGGACAAAAGAAAGTGCCGGTGAAAAAGCTTGTAGAAGGGGCGGCTATGGGTTTAGGTTTTTTCGTCCTGTTTGGTTCACTAGCATATCGAGAAGAGTTAGGTGCCGTTATGGACGTCGTTCTTGGCCCTCTTGCTGAGTTCGTGGGGCGCGATAATTTTTTAATCACCATTCTCGTTCTGTCGATTGTTACCGGCATCTATACTTCGATAGTACAGAAATACACGATGAACTGGGAGCTGATGGCGAAGTCAAAGGAGTTCTCAAAGCAGATAAAGGAGCTTAATAAGGAATACATGGCGGTGAAAAAGGAGGATAACAAGCATAAGATAAAGAAAATAGAAAAGAGGAGGGCGGAGGTGATGCGAAAGCAAACGCAATTTTCCGGTGAGATGATGAAGCAGCAAATGAAGCCCATGATTTACATTATGGTTATTACGCTTCCTATATTCTTCTGGATGTGGGAATATGCAACTGCAAACCTATCTGGAATCGGGGTGATATTCCCGTTGATAGGGGAGAAGCAACTTTTGGACTTTTTTATCACGCGTATGCGAATGCCTTACTGGTTGCTCTGGTATATCGCATGCTCGATACCCATGACGCAGGTGATAAGAAAAACGCTGGGCATAAAGGGCGGGATGTAGAAATGAAAAAGAAAGTTGAAGAGATCATGACAAAAGAAGTGATTACGGCAAAGGAGAACGATTCGTTACTGGACGTTGCGACTGTATTAAAAGAGAATAAAATAGCGGGAGTTCCTGTTCTCAATGAGCAAGAGGAAGTAGTTGGGGTGATTAGTGAAGCGGATGTTTTAAAGCTCCTGGGCAGTTTCCACTGGTATACTTCCATCTTTACGGCTCATGACCTTATGAACATATTTGGCGAGGACTTACACGATGTACAACAAGACATCGAAAAAGCGAGCAAGATGAAAGTGAAGGACGTGATGTCAAAGAATCCCGAGACCGTACCGCCAGATACGTTAATTGACGATGCGGCACAGATTATGCACTCAACGGGATTTAATAGATTACCCGTTGTGGATGAAAATGATAAGCTGGTTGGTATAGTTGCCAGGGCAGACATAATCGCATCACTGTATGAAAAATAAGGGCGAGGGCAATGCAGACAAAAACAAACGTTAAAGTTAAAGAACTGATGACAACGGATGTTATAGCATTCAAACCTCACGAAAAGATTCCTCACGTAGTTAAGGTGTTTAGAACGAATAGAATCAGCGGGGCGCCGGTGATTGATGACCAGAGACAGGTAATCGGTATAATTAGTGAAGCAGACATCATGAAATTGACTGCGACAGTTCCCTTTCCTGATATAGACCCACTTAATCCTTTTCCCGTGTTCTCTCTATCCAGCTACATGAAGAAGGTAAAGAAAATCCCGGATGAAATCGAAACGCTGTTTGAAGGATATGTAAAGGACGTGATGACAAAAAAACCAGTAACGATTTCACCCGATGACTCTATTTCCGATGCTGCTCGCCTAATGCATAAGAACGATTTTAAGAGGATTCCCGTGGTGGATGTGGAAGGTAAATTGGTAGGGGTAATAGCAAGAGGGGATGTTATTGGCGTTTTTGCAAAATATAGTCATTCCAAAAAGTAACTAACCACAAGATTACACAGATTTCCACGAGATTGTTTATTAATTTAGCAAACAACTTTTTAACCTTTGTTTTACAGGAGATAAGGACCTACCAACGTGAAAACGATGGCAGAGGCGACAAAAAGTGCGATTGTTGCGGTAATTGCCTTTATAATTCTTTCTTTCTTCTTTTCGTTCTTTATACCTATCCTCAGCACGGGATTTAGCATCTCTCGAAATACATAGCCGCCGTCAAGAGGAATAGCCGGCAGGCAGTTGAACAGTCCAACGTAAAAATTTATCCAGCCTGTCCAGAACAGCGCATCGGCGATGAAAAAAACACCTGTGCCCAGAAACGATACCGCACCTGCGGGTTCATATAAATGCGATAGAAGCGGATTAAAGCTGCTGAAACCCGCGGGAAAAGGTAAAAAAGGCAACATTGTCAGCCATAACAAGCCCCTTTTTGACAGTGACGTAAGAGAAGAAGGAATGCCCCGCAGGTATTCCAGATACCCTTTTATGGGGAACTCTCCTACACACATTCCTAAAGGATTATTTTGAGCAAGGAAAACGCCCAATAATCCTTTATCGTTATCCTCCGATTTCCCTAACTCCACCAGAAAGTTTTCTTCTTTTGTTCGCACTTCTACCTGTTGCCCGGGTGCCGTGTGATTCATAAAATTCTGAAAATCTACATATCCTCTTATATTCACATCGTCCATTTTTATTATGCTCATTCCTGCTTCTATGCCCGCGTTATCGGCAGGAAAGCCTTCCATAACTTTTACTACCCTCACGCCTTCGCTTTCGTAACCCCCTTCTACTATTACTTCTGTTTCCTTACCCCTTTTATTCAGCACACCGAAATTAAACCCTTTCCTTTCTTCTATTGCTTTGTTCATCGCCTCTACGGACCCATTCGTGACCTTTGACCCGTCAACCCATGTGATGAACATCCCGGATTCCAGTCCCGCTTTCTCCGCAGTGCTACCTGCCACAACGTCGTGAACAAAAAGCGCCTTATCGCTAACGGGCTGAATAGCGAACAACAGAGAAAAGAAAAGCGCAAATGCAATTAACGCAACAACGAAATTGCTCGTTACACCAGCAGAAAGTATGCGGGTTCTTTCACGTGCAGTTGCTACTTTCTTCTTCTTTTCTTGCTCTGGCTCTCGGTCCTTAACTGCCCCTTCCCCGTTTTCTTTTTCACCAAATAGCTGTTCGCTGTCCGGCTCGGCGAATGCTCCTATCGGTATTAACGCGACCAAAAGCCCCATAGACTTCACTTTTATCTTCTCTACAGTGCTCAGAACCGCGTGAGAAAGCTCATGCACTACTAAAGCAACGACAAAACCAATCCATGCACACAGAGGTATGAACTCATTCAATCCGGGTATAAGCAGCCAGTTCCTCGGTGCGTTTAAGTCCGTTGGCTCAGGGTGCACCATAAATGTTGCATAAGCGCCGAGTAATACGAGAACGAACATGAAAGTCATAGCAATAAACACCATAATAGTGCCAATGTCGGCGTAAGTCCTCCAAAATGTTTTCCTCCGTGCTCCTTGTGACAATACCTCCAACAATTTCTGCCCCCTTGTCGTCCTTATCATCAGAATAGGCCCATAGGCGGTGACATTATATCGCTGCAAAATGCCTTTTCTGTTGAGAACCGACACAATAAACCAGTAAATCAGGAATACGTACAGTGTCAGCGTTAGATAGTGTGAATCCATTTTTGTCCTCGTTGTATATAATAAGGTATAAATTTCCTTCTATTTAAGACACTGATTTACGCAGATTTATTTTTGAACATTTCTTTTCACTTTCTTTTAGAAAAAGAACCAGTGAAATATACTCAGCACCGGCATAAATTGCGCTTTTTTATCGGTAAGGTCCTAGAACAGATTTAGACAGATTTATATAGAGTCAGCCACCTTTTAGTTTGAGATATGAAGTTAAAAAGGTGGTACAGATGATTAAGATACATTTTACCGAGGAAGAGAAGCAGGCATTGGATTACGCGCGTTATAACTATCCAGATCCGCGAGTGCAGCGTAAAATGGGCGCTCTTTGGTTGAAGAGCCTGGAGCTGAGTCACGAAGAGATATGCCGAGTTACAGGAATCTCGCCCAATACATTGCGCAGTTACCTGCGGGCGTATCAACGAGGGGGGATTGAGGCGTTGAAACGATTAAAGTTTTACCAACCCCAGAGTGAAATGAGCCAGCATAGAACGACTATTGAGGAATACTTCCGCGAGCACCCTCCTGCCAGCGTTAAAGAAGCAATGGCTAAGATCGAAGAACTGACAGGGATTAAACGCAGCGAAAATCGAGTGAGGGGGTTCCTCAAGTCTATCGGGATGGCACCTCGCAAGGTGGGCATGATTCCTGCTAAAGCAGACTCCGAGGAGCAGGAAAGCTTCCTGAAAGAGGAGCTGGAGCCCCGTCTCGAAGAAGCCAGAGGCGGTCAAAGAGCAGTCTTTTTTGTTGATGCTGCGCATTTCGTGCTGGCTCCTTTTCTTGGCATATTGTGGTGTTTCACGCGATTATTCATCAAAGCCCCCGCGGGCAGAAAGCGATTCAACGTTCTGGGCGCGTTGAACGCGGTGACTCACGAATTGGTCACTGTCACCAACGATACGTATATCAACGCTCAGAGTTTTTGTGATTTATTGTGGCGTATTTCCCGTCTTAACATTGGAGTCCCTATCACCCTCGTTTTGGATAATGCTCGATATCAGAAGTGTAAACTTGTTTGGGCGTTAGCAGAAGCTCTCAATATCGAATTGCTTTATATTCCACCTTATTCGCCCAATTTGAATCTCATTGAGCGCCTCTGGAAATTTGTTAAGAAACAGTGCCTCTATTCAAAATATTATTCCGAGTTTAAGGATTTTAAAAATGCCATCTCCAACTGCCTGAACCAGACTGATACCACCCACAAACATGAACTTGACTCTTTACTCACACTGCGGTTTCAGAGCTTTGAAAAAGCTCAATCTGTGGTGGTGTGAAGTATAAACCTATTTCTTTGGTCAAACTTTCTTTTAAAAAGAAAGTTTGAATGATCATCGGAATAGACGACACAGATTCAAGAAAAGGAATGTGCACCACATATCTGTGTGCGGTTTTAGTTGACGACCTAAAGAAATATGGCGAAGTATCGACACCGAGATTGGTGAGGCTCAATCCCTGCATACCATTCAAAACAAGAGGCAACGGTGCAGTATCGTTTGAAATAAAGACAAACGCCGAACGAGAGGCAGAAACAAAAGAAATTATCAGAACGCAAGTAAGTGAGCTATCGGAATTGAGAGAAGAGGGAACAAACCCGGGTGTGGTTTTTATTGATAGCAACGTTTTAAACGAAAACCGTGAAGAAAAAAGGGGCATATTGAAGCGTTTTTACGAAAATGCGGTACGAGAAGTGCTGACCCTAGAAGATGCCTATGGACTCATTTCTGAATTGCATTTTGATTATTTCGGTTTAAAGAATAAACGAGGACTAATAGGCGCTTTAGCCGCTGCTTCGTTCCTGCTATTACAAAGGAATTATAGGAAGCCAGATTATTATGATTTCACCTACGAGCTGATAGCATACCGGCAAAAAGAAAGATGGGGTACGCCAAGGGTTATAGATGAAACAAGCGTATGGAAAGCAGATGCAGCTACTTATCCTTTGACCTGGGATACGGTGGACAGGGGCGAAAAAAAAATAGTTTTTGCTCCTCATTCGCCCTGCCCTGTACTTTTTGGGATACGTGGCGATAGCATAGATGCTATCTACAAAACATATAAACTTATACATACGGAACCCGAAGAGCGGAAAATGCTGTTCGTGACAAATCAGGGCACGGATTTTCATTTGATAACTCCCTTCATGGCTTGCGAAGTCATGGGGCAGAACGCTATAAAGCTAGAGACAGAAAAGGAAAAGTTACGGGATTACCACTCTTATATCTTGAATGGAGTGGTTGGTTCCAACCCCCGCACCGTAGAGGGGGGCCATGTTGTGTTCCCCCTATATCTACCTGAAGAAACTAGGGCGGGTATCGAATGTATCGCATACGAGCCGACAAGGGGATTTCGATACATTGTACGGGAGCTGCGAGCTGGTGATGCGATCACGGCGTTCGGATCACTAAAGAAAAAGACATTAAATCTCGAGAAGATAGAAGTAAGGAAATTGAATTTGGTGATGGAGAAGAACCCAAGATGTGAAAAGTGTGGTCGAACGATGAAATCCGCAGGGCGATTACAGGGATACCGATGTAAACACTGTGGAACTTATCATGCGGATAAAGCCAAGGAGGTTATTGAGAGAGTGCTGGAAGAAGGCTTATATGAAGTGCCACCTGTTGCAAGGAGGCATATATCAAAACCTTTGATTCGTATGCAGATGCGGATGGGGGGAGCGGGCAAAAAGATTCATCCAAGTAGATAATCTGGCAGTTTGGCAGTTTAGATGTTTAGCGGTATAGGGATATAGCAGAATAGCGGTTTAGATATAGGTTTCTAAAAGGGTTGGGGTTTCAATTGTGGGCATTCCAGTAATAAATTACAAATATTAAACCGCAAGATTTTACGAGATTAACACAAGAAACAGGGGTTAATAATTAAGGGAGTAAAACAGAACATTATAATGTGGTATATTATACCTCAACACATCATACCGAGATAAGGGCTCGTTTGAATGTTATGTTGTAAGGAGAATAGCAGGGATAGAAATGGAAAAGGAGAAGCTAAAGGCGGGGGGAAAGCGTTTGAGTACAATTATAAATAAGCATGAGCCTGAAAAAGTCGCCTTGGAATATCATTCATATTATCGCGGGAAAATAGAGATAGGGCTAAAGGCACCGGTTCGGAGTTACGATGATTTTGCGGTATGGTACACGCCCGGTGTGGCGGAGCCATCGCGAGAGATAAAAAACAGCCGAGAACGAGTGTTTGAGTACACGAATAAAGGTAATTCTGTGGCGATAGTCACAGATGGGACAAGAGTGTTGGGGTTAGGCGATGTGGGTGCAGAAGCGGCACTTCCGGTAATGGAAGGTAAATCAATGCTATTTAAATATTTAGGGGGCGTAGATGCGTTTCCCCTTTGTCTGGATACGTCAGATGCGGAGGACATAATAAATACCGTGAAATGGGTTGCGCCCTCTTTTGGCGGCGTGAATTTGGAGGACATAGAAAGCCCGAAGTGCTATTATATCTTAGAGAGGTTGCAGGAGGAGTTAGGTATGCCCGTATGGCATGATGACCAGCAGGGCACGGCACTGGTGATACTTGCAGGGGTAATAAACGCGTTGAAAGTAGTGG
Source organism: Candidatus Methanophagaceae archaeon GoMg1 (assembly GCA_013180605.1). Classification (GTDB taxonomy): domain Archaea; phylum Halobacteriota; class Syntropharchaeia; order Alkanophagales; family Methanospirareceae; genus QEXZ01. The sequence continues at coordinate 8,104 of QBUL01000156.1, forward strand.
GGAAGCGTTTGAGCGAGATAGCGATTTCGCTGGTGGGCGCAGGTGCGGCGAACATGAACGTTGCAAAATACCTGTGCTTGGCTGGTGCGAAAGAGGGAAACATGGTGATGGTGGATAGCAGAGGGATATTGAACAGGGAGCGAATGGAGGATGTAAAGCGGGATGAAAATAAGCGGGAGATGTGCAAAAAGACGAATAAAGAGGGGCGAAAAGGGGGGATAAAAGAGGCAATGCGCGATACTGACCTTTGCATAGCGCTTTCAACACCTGGTCCCGGAGTGATAAAGAAGGAATGGGTGGCTGATATGGCCGACGATGCAATTGTATTCGCATGTGCAAATCCCGTACCTGAGATATGGCCGGGGGAAGCGGAGGAGGGTGGAGCAAGAATAGTTGCCACGGGAAGGAGTGACTTCAATAATCAAGTAAACAATTCTTTGGGCTTCCCTGCGGTATTCAGAGGCGCTTTGGATGTTCGCGCAGCGTGTATAACAGACGAGATGTGTATAGCAGCGGCGAACGCAATAGCGAAATATACGGAAGAAGGTGGGAAGGAAAAGGGCATAAGTGAAAGTCGCATAATTTCAAGGATGGAAGAGAGCGAGATGTATGTGTACGAAGCAGTTGCAGTGGGTATGAAGGCGATAGAGCAGGGAGTGGCGGAAAAGAGAATGAGCATGAAGTCGTTGGAAGAGCGAGTACGAGAAAAAATATCGGACAAAACTACTAAACCTTTTTAAGCTAGTACATATATACATTAATTGTAGTGTTGGCGTTGACTTTGATTATGGGGATAGCCCCAAAAGATGAGAAGTTGGCTTCCGCTACAGTACAGAGGAAAGGATAGATAAGTAGGTAGATGGGGACACGAATAAACAAGATGAACGTTCGTGTCCGACATGGAAACTATAACCTAGCTCAATCTGACGAACCAGTAAATCTGATTGGTTAAGTTGGATGTGTGTGTGCTATGTTAAGCCCTGCTATTTTAATACTGGTTGATTCTGCCAGAGGCTACTGCCATCAGAGTTCGATTAAGCCATGTTAGTTAAGGGGACCTTCCTTCGGGGAGGTAACCCGGCAGACGGCTCAGTAACACGTGGACAATTTACCCTTGGGACCGGGATAACCCCTGGGAAACTGGGGCTAATACTGGATAGAGCATCAGCTGCTGGAATGCGCGATGTTCGAAAGCTGAGGCGCCCAAGGATAGGTCTGCGGCTGATTAGGTTGTTGTTGATGTAACGGATCAACAAGCCCGCGATCGGTACGGGTTGTGAGAGCAATAGCCCGGAGATGGGTTCTGAGAGAAGAACCCAGGTCCTACGGGACGCATCAGGCGCGAAAACTTTACAATGTGCGAAAGCGCGATAAGGGAACTCTGAGTGCCTCCTAAGGAGGCTGTTCAGGTGTCTAAAAAGCATCTGGAGTAAGGGCTGGGCAAGACCGGTGCCAGCCGCCGCGGTAACACCGGCAGCTCAAGTGGTAGCCATGCTTATTGGGTCTAAAGCGTCCGTAGCCGGCTGGGTAAGTTCCTTGGGAAATTTGACCGCTTAACGGTTAAGCTTTCAGGGAATACTGCTTGGCTTGGGACCGGGAGAGGTCAGAGGTACTCCAGGGGTAGGGGTGAAATCTATTAATCCTTGGGGGACCACCGGTAGCGAAGGCGTCTGACCAGACCGGGTCCGACGGTGAGGGACGAAGGCTGGGGTCGCGAACCGGATTAGATACCCGGGTAGTCCCAGCTGTAAACGATGCGGGCCAGGTGTTGGCATTACTGCGAGTGATGTCAGTGCCAAAGGGAAGCCGTTAAGCCCGCCATCTGGGGAGTACGGTCGCAAGGCTGAAACTTAAAGAAATTGGCGGGGGAGCACCACAACGGGTGGAGCCTGCGGTTCAATCGGATTCAACGCCGGAAAACTCACCGGAGGCGACAGCAAGATGAAGGTCAGGCTGAAGACCTTACCAGATTAGCTGAGAGGTGGCGCATGGCCGTCGGCAGTTCGTGTCGTGAAACATCCTGTTAAGTCAGGCAACGGGCGAGACCCGCGCTCACAGTTGCCAGCATGTTCTTCGGAACGATGGGCACTCTGCGAGGACTGCCACCGCTAAGGTGGAGGAAGAAGCGGGCCACGGTAGGTCAGTACGCCCCGAATCTTCCGGGCTACACGCGTGCTACAATGGACAGCACAATGGGTATCAACCCCGAAAGGGGGAGGTAATCTCCTAAAACTGCCCTCAGTTGGGATCGAGGGCTGCAACTCGCCCTCGTGAACCAGGAATCCGTAGTAATCGCCTCTCAAAATGAGGCGGTGAATATGTCCCTGCTCCTTGCACACACCGCCCGTCAAGCCAGCCGAGTGGGGTTCAGGTGAGGACATCTCTTTTGTGGTGTTCGAACCAGAGTCTCGCAAGGGGGGCTAAGTCGTAACAAGGTAGCCGTAGAGGAATCTGCGGCTGGATCACCTCCTAAATTTTTTTAATAAACCAATCAGAGCTGAAAGTCCATCAGGTTAGGGTTATAGTTACCGTGATAAAACTCAAGTTTTAAATTTGAGTACATCAAATAAATAGCTGGGGTAAAGTAGGAGCTCGGGCTCGTAGATCAGTGGAAGATCGTCTCCTTTGCGAGGAGAAGGCCCTGGGTTCAAATCCCAGCGAGTCCATTTTGGTGTATGCACAAAAAAAATGCACCTGGCAAACCTACGTGTTTTCAGGGAAGAACAGATGGCAGCGAGGTCGTGAGGCGGAGCTTCACCATCGCTTGCTGCCAGATGAAGTTGTTATACGCACTTTGCAACTCTGACATCCAATGAGCTTGGTAGAGGTAAAAAGTTGGTGATTATGCCATTTAGTGGATGGCTCGGCTCAAGCGCTGAAGAGGGGCGTGCCAAGTTGCGAAAAGCCTCGGGTAGGTACAAGGAGCCTGTGAACCGAGGATACCCTAATGAGAATTCTTGACTCTTTTTGAGTCGGTCCGTAAGGATTGGGAACGCTCTGAATTGAAACATCTTAGTAGGAGCAGGAGAAAAAATCAATTGAGATACCGTGAGTAACGGCGAGTGAAAACGGCATAGTTCAAACCGAATCCCTGCTCGAAAGAGAGAGGGAGATGTGGTGTGGTAAGTGGGAGTCATGTAAAACCCGCCCTATTGAAGCCGAAATCTGCTGGAATGAAGTGCCATAGAGAGCGAAAGCCTCGTAGGCGTAAAATAGAGGGTTTGATTCTTTACTTGAGTACCGTAAGTTGAATTTCTTGCGGGAATTTGGGGGCTACCTACCTCCAAAACTAAACATGTCTTGAGACCGATAGCGGAATAGTACCGTGAGGGAAAGCTGAAAAGCACCCCAAATAAGGAGGTGAAAAGAGCCTGAAACAAAATGGCGATAGAGTGATATGGCTTGGAAGTGATGAAAGAGTCCGAAGGAAAATCCCGCGAGGGGTGAGTACGAGGATTACGGAACAGAGTCATATCGTACGTTCTGGAGAACGGGCCAGGGAGTATATCTGAATGGCAAGGCTAACCGTAAGGGTAGCCGTAGGGCAACCAATAAGTTCGCATTCGTAAGAAGAGGAACGACGTGAGAACTGCGTGGAGTCATTGGGATATGACCCGAAGCCGGGTGATCTAAGCGTGGGCAGGCTGAAGTTCTCCGAAAGGAGGATGGAGGGCCGAACCGGTAATGACTTGCAAATCTTTCGGATGACCTGCGTTTAGTGGTAAAAGGCCAATCGAACCCGGCAATAGCTGGTTCCCCTCGAAACATACCGCAGTATGACCTGATTGGAGATGGATAGCGTTGTAGAGCCACTGATTGGGGGATCCGGATTCGAAAGTTTTCGCCCTCCTGTCAAACTCCGAAGGCGCTATCGTTGTAGAAGATCGGAGTCAGGGCTGGGGGGTAAGCTCCCAGTCCGCGAGGGAAAGAACCCGGACTGAGGTTAAGGTCCCCAAGTGTCGGCTAAGTGTTAACACTAAAGAGCGTTGCAAACCATAAACAGCTGGGAGGTTAGCTTAGAAGCAGCTATCCTCTAAGGAGTGCGTAACAGCTCACCAGCCGAGGTTTGTAGCATCGAAAATGGACGGGGCTAAAGCCGACCACCGATACCCCAGGGCTCCTAACTGAAAGAAGGAGATCCGGTAGAGGGGCGTTCTGCTTGGGCAGAAGCATCCCCGTGAGGGAGTGTGGACCGTGCAGAAACGAGAATCCTGGCGATAGTAGCAGCAAAGTCGGGTGTGAATCCCGATCGCCGAAGGGGCTAGGTTTCCTTGGCAATGTTCGTCAGCCAAGGGTTAGCCGGTCCTAAGATGTGTCCCAATTGGAGCACGTCAAATGGGAAGCGGGTTAATATTCCCGCGCCGTCCAGCCTATGTGCCTTGAGCACACCTGACGCTTCCGGGTAGATTGAGCGGTGCCATCGCACCGTCCAAGCACCGAAGCCTATGGAGAGCCGTAATGGCGAGAAGTAGGTGAACGTGTGATGGCGAAAGTCAATTGAGCCCAGGAGCCCGTGAAAAAGGCGGCTGGACGTCCGTACCGAGAACCGACACAGGTGCCCCTAGCTGAGTAGGCTCAGGCGTGTCGGGGAAATCCAGCTAAGGGAATTCGGCAAATTAGCCCCGTAACTTCGGGAGAAGGGGTGCCTGCCTTGCGAGAGGCAGGTCGCAGTGACAAGGGAAGGCCAACTGTCTAATAACAACACAGGTGACCGCAAGTCCGTAAGGATTAGTACGGTCACTGACTCCTGCCCAGTGTAGGTATCTGAAAGCCCTTTTCAAGGGGACGAAGGACCTATAAACGGCGGGGGTAACTCTGACCCTCTTAAGGTAGCGTAGTACCTAGCCGCTTAATTGGCGGCTTGCACGAAAGAAGGAATGAGCCTTCTACTGTCCCTAGCTGGAAACCGGCGAAATCATCATCCCGGCGAAAAGACCGGGGACCCCCAAGGGGAAGCGAAGACCCCGTGGAGCTTTACAGCAGTCTGCCGTTGAGCTACGACTTCGGATGTAGAGCGTAGGTAGGAGGCAAAGAAGTGTCTTCGCCAGGAGGCACAGAGCCGCCAATGGAACACTACCCATCCGAAGTTGTGACCCTTACTCTTTTCCAAAAGAGGACACCGGTAGGTGGGCTGTTTAGGTGGGGCGCCATGCCCTCGAAAAAATATCGAGGGCGCCCAAAGGTTGACTCAGGTGGGTCAGAAATCCACCGTAGAGTGCAAGAGTAAAAGTCAGCTTGATGTGACTTCGCATAACAGGAAGTCGCGGGACGAAAGTCAGGTCTAACGAACCTTTAAGGGTTATTGGTAAACCCTAAAGACGCCAGAAAAGCTACCCCGGGGATAACGGAGTTGTCTCCAGCGAGAGTCCATATCGACCTGGAGGTTTGCTACTTCGATGTCGGCTCTCTCCATCCTGGCTGTGCAGCAGCAGCCAAGGGTAAGACTGTTCGTCTATTAAAGGAGATCATGAGCTGGGTTTAGACCGTCGTGAGACAGGTCGGTTGCTATCTATTGGGGGTGTTGGAGGTCTGAGGGGAAGCTGCTTTTAGTACGAGAGGAACAGAGCAGCGGCGCCTCTGGTGTACCGGTTGTCCGATAGGGCATTGCCGGGCAGCTACGCGCTGTTGGATAAGAGCTGAAAGCATCTAAGCTCGAAGCCATCCCCAAAAAGAGACTTCCTTTAAGGACATCGTTAGAAGAGCGGTTTGATAGGGCTGGGGTGTAAGAATCAAGGCGAAAGCCGAGATTTTCAGCCCGCAGCTACTAACGTCCGCACTGATAAAAAACCTCTTACCAGGCTCAGATGAAATCGGAGTTGTAAAGTGCTCTTTTAGCCAATAGCCAAGTAGGGGCTAGGGGTTAGATAACAAGTACGGCATTGGATACCCCTTTCCATGTTTGCCATTCCCTATTCCCCCTTTGTGATTCGTTGTGCCAAGGTGGCGGAGCGGCAGACGCGGCTGACTGCAGATCAGCTTTATCCCGGTTCAATTCCGGGCCTTGGCTTCTTTGGCGTCAGCTTTGTTCTTTTATTACTGGCTCTGTACCTATGTATGGGATGTGTGACTTGAAGTAATATCATTAGATAAAGGGGATTTAAAAACACACAATTGTGTGAACGTTATTGTGGGAGCACCTTATTTTGAATAGGAGAACCGTTTTAATAGTGCGATCTTTCTGTTAACGAATGGAAAGCGGCGTATTTATCACAAGATAATTTTCACTTCTTCAGATAAAGCATATTTTAAAAAGGGTAAAAAAACCTTTAATTTTTAGGACACGAGGAAAAACGTAAATGCCGGAACTTGAAATCAACTTCTTTGAACCGAAGGAATTCGGTGAATGAAAGCAACTCGATTTTGAACTCAAATATTAAGTTATATTCTATTAAAAAAGACAAAATAGAAAATAAATTGTTGACACAGATTAACGCAGATTAACACGGATGAAACGAGCAATGCCAGTGCCGTTAAAAATAGTCCACTCTGCCAGCTCAGCTCATCAACAAAAGAAAAAAATCTGCGTAAGTCAGTGCAAATCCGTGTCTCAACGTAAATAGAAGGAAATTATACTATATATATACAAAGAGTAAGATGGCCGGAGTTAGGGACATATCAAAAGCGAAAAGGATAGTAATAAAAGTTGGAACCAGCAACCTTACGGATAAGAGCTACCGGCTTGACCCGCGAAAAGTTGAAAAACTCGCTAAAGAGATAATTGAACTAAAAAATCAGGGTAAGGAAGTCATTGTCGTAACGTCAGGCGCTATCGGTGCCGGTATCGGTAAGCTCGACCTGAAGCAAAGGCCCCGCGACATTAAAGTGTTACAGGCTACGGCTGCCGTCGGTCAGAATATCTTGATGAGCACGTATGATAAATATTTCGCAAAATACGAGCAGACTATCGCTCAACTCTTATTGACGCATGATAATTTCTTTAACCGGCAGAGGTACCTCAACCTTAGAAATACATTGATTACATTGCTTAAGTCCGGTGTAATCCCAATAATCAACGAGAACGACACCGTAGCAGTGGATGAAATCAAATTAGGAGATAATGATAATTTATCTGCTCTGGTGGCGAGCAGCCTCGGTGCGGATTTACTTGTTATACTCACCGACACCGATGGCTTGTTCACTTATGATCCAAAAAGGAGTAAAAAAGCAGAGTTCATTTCGGTTGTGGAGACGATAACACCGGAGATTGAACGTATTGCTTCAGCCGGCGGAAAAACAGGTGTCGGTGGAATGAAGACAAAAATTCAAGCTGCTAAGGTCACCATGAGGGCAGGCATTCCTATGGTCATTGCGAACGGCAACGAGGAAAATGCCCTCGCACGAGTTATAGCAGGCGAAAGAATCGGGACAATATTCCTACCAGGAGCAGGGGCAAAGGAAAAAATGAATGATAGAAAACACTGGCTCAGGTTTGCTTCTTTAGTTAAAGGCAGGATTAAGGTAGATGAAGGTGCTAAGAACGCATTAATAAAAAGCGGCAGGAGCTTGCTTGCTTCCGGAGTCATCGGTGTTGAAGAGGATTTCGTGAGTGGCGACCCCGTAAGCATTGTTGACGCCGAAGGTGTGGAATTCGCTAAGGGCATTACAAACTACTCCGCCGAGGAAATAAAGAAGATTAAAGGTGCGCAGTCAAAAGAAATCGAGCAAATTTTGGGGCGTAAAGAATATGACGCGGTAGTTTATAGAGGTAATCTTGTGTTAGTGTAAAACATCTACTTTTTCTTTAAAAATATTTTGCATTGAGCTAAACCATCCCCCTTATCCCGTTTCCAATGAACTGTATCGCAATTGCCGCCACTATTATCCCCATTACGCGGCTTAATACTTCTGACCCTACTTTCCCTAATACCTGATATATCCTTTCTGATTGCCCTAATACGAGCCTTGTTGCGATAATAGCGGAGAAAATAGCAAAAAGAACCGTAAAAGCTCCAATAATAAAATTTTCAGAAGATTGCATTATTACCATGACAGTCGTTATAGCACCAGGACCGGCGAGCAGAGGAGTCCCTAACGGAACTGCACCCACTCCTGCTCCTGCTTCTCCACCAGCTACATATTTGTGCTCACCGCGTAAAAGGTCAAAGGAGATGAGCAAAAGGAGGATGCCACCCGCTATCATAAAGCTATCCGTAGTTATGCCTAACACGTATAGAATAATCTTTCCAAGAAAAGCAAACAGGAGAAGTAGAATTGTAGCAACCAAAACAGCGTAATTAAGCTCCTTTTTCCTTTCCCTTTCACTCCTCCCTTTCGTTAACGCCATAAATATGGGAATATTACCTGGAGGGTCCATTACCACGAATAGCATGATAAATACCTGCACCAATGACAATCCAAAAGCCAGATTTATATCCATCGTATCTTTTTGTGTAAATATTTCTTATACAATAAGATAAGTGACAGGGATAAAAGAAGAAGACAGGGATATTGGGTTAAGTGGGAAGAGTAAGAAGGCTGTGGTAAATCATAAATTATGAGTTAAGAATTACGAATTGAAAACACTAATTGAGTGGGAAGAAGAGGGGCTATGGTAGAAGAAAAAATAAGAAGTGGTTACTATCACGATTTTAATAACCCTTCTGTGTACTTCACATCTTCTTCTCTTCCTTCTTTTTCAAACAATTCTTTTGCCGTTCTTAATTCTTTCTTTGCTTCTTCTTTCTTTCCTGTTTCTGAAAACAAGATACCGAGATTTGCATGTGCTTCTGCAAAATCGGGCTTTATCCTTATCGCTTCTCTGTATTCTCTCTCTGCTTCATCGTATCTCTTCAAATCGTGTAACAAATTCCCAAGGTTATAATGTGCTATTGCAAGCTCAGGAGTTAATTCTATAATCTTCCTTATTATTTTCACATTCTCCTCAATAAACTCCCTTTTTTCTCGTAATACATCAAAAAGCCCCATTAAGGAAAAAAGGACAGGAAATTTTATCTCTTCTCTTTTGCTCCTTTTTAACAAAATATTAACTAAATTTTTGATATTTTTATTCGTGTAAAAATCCCCTTTACCCTCTAAATAGGCATCGTCACATCGAATAATGTTTTCTTGCTCATCTATCAGGTGTTTTTCAACCAAAGTGTCAACAATTTTTTCTATTCCCTTTCTCCTCAGTTTAAAGATAACTCCTTGTTTCGCTATTAGGTCAACAATAAATACTTTATGTGGTATTATCAAACCTTTTTGAAGTACATCCAGCGCTTGAAATATTTTTTTCTCTATTTCTGAGAGAGCATTATAGATTTCATTCCAACTCTCTAAAACAGTGGGTTTGAATTCTTCTGCTATTTCTGCCGAGATGTGGCTGATTTCTTTGCTTTTAAGCCAATTAAAGAAAATAACAGGGTTTTTAGGTGTTCTATCATTCTCTTTAGCTATTCTATTTTTAGCATCTGCGTCTATTGTCATATTAAATTGCTCACATAGTTCATCCAACAATTGTTCAGTTTGTGTTCGCTCAAACTCTCCAAGCTTGATTGTTTCAAAATTATCCCAAAATCTGTTGCCCGGATATTCATACAACTTTTCCAATTCTGTTGACCTCGCAGTTGCTACAATGGATACGCTGGCGCAAGTATTTTTTAGCATCTCTAATGTTCTTTCCAAACTATCTTGAAACTTTTTGGGTTCCACATAATAGCGTGGCAGATCGTCGAGAAAAAGGAGAACATCGCCTTTTATTTCGTTTGGAATACCCTCAAACTGCGAAATTGTTCCTTTACCCTCTGGAATCAAAATAGTTAAATCCTTTCTAATTTTTCTTACCTCCTCTATCGCTTCTTTCGTTTTACCGGAATATGGCTTCCCAATCACCAGAGACCCGAAACGAGTGTTCTTGGCGTTGATTTTAGTTTTCGGTCTTTCTATATACGGCAATTCGCTAAACATTATGTTAAGCTTCTTTGGCAATTCTTCTACGCTTGTAGAATCAAAGGGAAATTCAATAGTTGTTATTTTTTCTTTTTTATAGTGCCTCCACATTATTATTAAGCTTATTGTTGCAATTATTACGCCTATGATAGTAAATAACACATCCCAAAAGGATATATCCACCCCACTCAAGAACGTAATTGTTTCATTAAACATCTTCTACTTAAGACTTATTATCTTCAATAGATAAAAAATATAAATGCCATTGCTAAACAAAAAGCGTAATAATGCAGCGAGAAGAGATATGGACTGAGAAATACAGACCAAGGAAGCTGGAAGAGGTGGCGGGACAGAACGCCATAATAAATAATCTTACGTCTTATGTAAGGAAAAGAAACCTACCGCATCTTATCTTTTCCGGACCCGCGGGGGTAGGGAAAACCGCCGCTGCTGTTGCTATGGCACGCGAACTGTATGGTGATACATGGTCGGAGAACTTCACGGAATTGAACGCAAGCGACGAAAGGGGCATAGACGTGGTCCGCAACAAGATAAAGAACTTCGCGAGAACCATGCCCATTGGCAATGCGTCATTCAAAATCATTTTCCTTGATGAGGCGGACGCATTGACCGATGCCGCGCAATCCGCACTGAGAAGAACGATGGAACGGTATTCCGGCACTTGCAGATTTGTTCTCAGTTGTAACTACTCAGCCAAAATAATAGGTCCCATACAATCCAGATGTTCCGTGTACAGGTTCAAATCGCTTTCTTATGATGCAATCGCATCGCGTGTAAAATATATATCAGAAAAAGAGGGTTTGAAATTGTCAGAAGAAGCTATAAAAGCAATAAACTACGTTTCGCTGGGCGATATGCGAAGAGCAGTAAACGCATTGCAAAGTGCTGCGGTGCTCGGTAGCGAAGTAAAGCCGGAACGCATCTACGAGACAACGGCAACTGCAAGACCAGAGGAGATACAGGAATTAATAAAAAGGGCGTTAGACGGTAAATTCTTCGATGCGCTGGATAAATTAGAGGATTTGGAGGATAAAGGGATTTCAGGTGACGAAATATTAGCGCAGATGCACCGGCTCGTGATAAACATGGATATTCCGGCGAGGGAGAAGGTGGAATTGATGGACCGAATAGGGGAAGCGGATTACAGAATTACCGAAGGTGCAAATGAAAAGATTCAACTGGATGCACTGATTGCTTCTTTTTGCCTTTCTTCGGGTGCCACAATCTAAAAATCAAGTGATTTATCACCGCGGAGAGCGCGAAATTAGAGGTTTAGTTTATTAGCGGTTCAGCTCGTTAGCTAAACATCCAAACCTCTAAACCTCTAAACCGCCATCCTCCGTGTACTCCGCAGTGAATTTTAAGGACTTAGCAAATTCACGAGAAAAAATAAACTGTTGACACAGATTAACACAAACCTTTTCTTCAGAAGAAAAGCTTTACCAAAAGAACATTTTAGTTTTTCTTTTAGCACAGTTTTTCTTTTTCTAAAAAAGAAAAAGTGTATAGACATTCATCAACGTTCCCGAATATGTTTCTACTTCACCGAGCGAATTTAGTTCGGGTTCCAGCCAGTCGAGGTCAACGTGTTTGTAACTGCTAAACGCGTGGAAATCCGCGAAGCCTTCTGGCGTGAATTCAACGATAATAACTTTTTCCTTTGCTACTCGATGCAGCTCATGAAGGCACTTTCTTCTTCCCTCGGGTTCAATATGATGCAAAACGCCGTAACAGATTACAACGTCAAAACTTCCGTTTGGATAACTAAGTGAAGTTGCATCTCCATGTTCAAATACGATTTGGTCGATAAGACCTTCCTTTTCTGCGTCTCTTTTTGCATCCACTAAGGCGTCCTCAGAAACGTCTATATTTGTAACCGTGCAATTGAAATCCCTGGTGGCGATAATCGCTAACGGTCCTGCACCAACATCGAGCAAAACCTTATTGGTCACGTTTCCCCATCTCAGAATCTCCGATCGTTCTATCAAACCTTCTGCGTCTTCTTTTAGTTTTTCGGGGTGCACTTTTGACTCACGTTTTTTAATTGTATGTAAGGTATAGCTTCTTTCTATTTAAGACGCAGATTTATTTTGGTATATAAAGTATAGCTTCCACCTACCTATTTAGGACGCAGATTTACACGGATTTACGCAGAAAACTATTTACTCAAATTATCAAATGCCTTACGTTTAACTTCCGGTTTAGTGCCAAAATTAAGTT
>QBUL01000155.1 GCA_013180605.1 Candidatus Methanophagaceae archaeon GoMg1
TGGGTTTGGTGTTAATTTATTTTATAAGTGAGTTTATATTATGAAATGCTATAATAAAAATAAGAGAGGTGATAAAACTGATAGAAAAGGATGGGTGGTATTTAAAACAAGCAGGCTTAAAGGAGGTGAAGGAAGATGGCTGAATATACGATTATTATTGAGAGAGCAGAAGGTAATTACTCTGCTTACTGCCCCGACTTACCAGGTTGTATTGCTACGGGTTCCACCGTAGAGGAAACGATTCAAAGGATGAAAGAGGCCATAAAATTCCACCTTGAAGGATTAAAGGAGGGCGAAATAGCTATTCCTGAGCCATCCACTAAAGCGGTATCCATTGAGGTGACAGCATAGTTGATTTATCAAGACAAAATAATATTCCACCATTCAAAAAACAGATACTAAACGTTTTAAAATCAGAAAAAGCATCAAAAAGAGGAGCAACGGATGATTGACGCATCACCGATCACGCATCACGCATCACCCAACAGAATAAAGACACATAAAGATCTTGATGTTTGGAAAGAAGCGATGACCCTGGTAAAAGGGATATACAAGTTAACGGCAGAGTTCCCAAAAGAAGAAAAATGCTGCTCGGGCTGATAAAGCACTTAAGAGGCAAAAATGGGTAATGGGTGACGAGTGAAGGGTAAAGGGTGATGGGTGAAGAGTATAAAAATGAGGAAGTATATGTTACGGATTACGCATTACGGATCACACATTACGTCGTTACGGATCACCCATTACCGATCGCAGATCGTGATACGAGGGAGTCGTCAGTGAGGGAGATGGTGAAGGAGGCTTTAGATTTTTGTTTTAGCACAAACCGTTTCTTAGGAAGAAAAGCTTTACCAACAACTTTTTTGCAAGCAAAAACATTGACTAAAAAATGTTATTTTTATTTTTTTTTCTTAGCACAGGTTCTTTCTTTCAAACTTTAGGAAAGTTTAATCATCAAACCTTTAAAAAAGGTTTAATCCAAACTAATGCTTTTCGTAAAAGTTTGATCAAAAATGCTTCGCAGCTTCGCAGAAAGAAAGTGTGATGTAAGAGGAATGTTTGATGGAGAAGAAGCGAAGAAGAAAGGATTTTATTATAGTAGGCTGTAATGTATATTATAATTATTTAGGAGGTACGATAAAATGGAGGCACTATCCGTGGATATTGAGAGAAAAGTGAGGGCGTTAGTGGATGCAGGGTATTACTCAAACAAATCGGAAGTAATAAAAAATGCGGTAATAAGCTTATTTCGAGAGAATACGGAGCTAAACGTCACCGTAGCGATAGAACTTTACAAGAAAGGCAGCGGAGATTGCTGGGATGACCACTATTGAATGTAAAGAGATTTTATGGAAGAGAGGATTTACAAGGGAGATAGAGGCGAGACCAGCGGAAGAAATGGACGAGAAGCTCAGGAAATACCTATAATATATATATAGGAGATTATTAATACTAGCATTACACAGATGAAATTGGGTATTGAGCAGTAGGTAGTAAGTGCCGAATCTGAATTGATTGACATTTTGGTGATAAGAGGATCGGCGCAGGGCAGCGGAGGCTTTGCGTGATAGCTATGGCGGAATCGATTGTTAGGAAAGGTTTAAGTGCAACAAGCATAGCTTGAGACGCTGGAGCTTCTCTTAGATGAAGAAGCTTTTCGGAGCATCAGTCAGTCTCTCAAGGAACTGGGAAAAGGGGAAGGGATACCAATTCATGAGTGGTGAACGAAAGCGAAGTCAATCTTTTTTATGCGAACAAGAAGAAGAAAAGTTGAATTGGTCTATCAATACAGAGGAAAGTTGTACACCATTCAAAATGTCCCTGCTGGCGTTTGTCAGCAATGTGGAGGCAAAAGTAGCCAAGGAAATTGAGCAGAGGATTTTGACAAAAGAGAAGTGGGATAAAACTATTTCCGTTCCTGTTGATGTTTTACCCGAAGAAATAGCGGTTTAAGGAGAAAAAATGAACGCTGCCGGAATACACGAAAGGTGGACAGGTGACCATCATGAAGATGCTTTGTTGATAGCTGTGAACGTAGAATATGGAGTAGAGAGAGCGCCGAATGTGTTCTTTTGCTGTTATGGACGAGATTGGATGACTCGATAACGAGGATTTTAGAAGCTATAAGGCAAATCAATCCCGCGATAAGGTTCTATCAGGCTTCGAGAAGCGAATTATACGGACGCGGGCTTTTCGTCAAGTTTAACTGAGGATTCAATATTTCAACTTGCAAGTCCTTATTCTGCCGCAAAGTTATATGGATATTGGCTGACAGGGCAGTACAGAGAAGGATACGACATTTTCGCGTGTAATGCTATTTTATTTAATCACGAGAGTCCTTTAAGGGGTTTGGAGTTTGTAACAAGGAAGATATCCAATGCCGTAGCAAAAATAGCTTTAGGTATAGAAAAGAATTGAAGCTTGGCAATTTGGAAGCAAAGAATTAAAGGGAGGGGACTATGACAGCGGTATTGGTAACCGGCGGAGCAGGATTTATCGGAAGATGACTTCAAAGGGAATTTGATCATTATAGAGCCACTAAAGATACGAATTAGAAGGATGGAAAGGTGAGTCGTTAAAATCTGCTTAATCTTAATACGTTGAGAATGTAAAAGATGAAAGTATTAGTAACCGGTTGGGCAGGCTTCATAGGGAGAGCTTTAGTAGTAATATTTTTAAGTTAAGAATATAACTTAATTTTGGTGATGAATATGGCAACAAGAACAAAAGCGATATATGAAGAGGGCATTTTGAAACCATTGGAGAAGCTTGATTTGAAGGAAGGAGAGGAAGTGGAGATAGAGCTTAAGAAGAGCATTACAGAAAGGACATTTGGTATAATCCAGCTCGAACATGATGAGATCGAAGAAATAATAGAGGACACGGAGTATGGTTCCTGGTGAGTTATCAGCACTTCCAAGTAGTGAAAAAGTATTCGTCAGAAACTCTATTCAATTTTATAAAAGCAAATATAGTCAAGGATTACGGGATAAAACCAAAGGGGGTTATTTCTTTCTTAAAAGCCAATCCTAAAGCCATCAGCAAACAAGTTAACGGCAGAATTCCCAAAATAAGAAAAATGCTGCTCGGGCTGATAAAGCACTTAAGAGGCAAAAATGGGTAAAGGGTGACGAGTGAAGGGTAATGGGTGACGAGTACAAAAATGAGGAAGTATATGTTACCTATCACGGATTACGTCGTTACTGATCACGCATTACGGATTACCGATCACGGATTACCGATCACGCATTACCGATCACGCATCACGAGATATGTCACACATGAAACACAAAACTGTTTGCATCAAACTTTTTTGTAAGCAAAGACATTTACTAAAAAATGCTTACGCCATTTTTTGCTTCGCAAAAAGAAATATTTCTTTGGTAAAGCTTTCTTTAAACCCTTTAGAAAAGCGTTTACGGAAATCGCTTCGCTGAAAGAAAGGTTTGTTATGAACATTTACTCAGCAAGGAGGAGCTAGAAGGGTTTGGTGTGAATGCTTTGGATAATCTGAACGTGAAGGTGGATGGTGTTATTGTGGCGGTTGCGCATGATGAGTTCAAGAAAATGGGATTAGAAGATATAGGGAAGTTTATGAATGCAAAGCCAATAATAGTGGATGTGAGTGGGATGTTTGATGGAGAAGATGCAAAAGGAAAGGAGTTTTATTATGAGGGGTTGTGATAATATAAATGGAATAGGAAAATGATTAGCGAGAAAGTGGTTAAAATCGTGGAGGAGCAAATAAGAATTTTAGAGCTTGCAAAATTGGTAAAGATGATAAAGCGGTATAGGGAAAAAGGAAAAGGGAGTGTGAGAAGAAATGAGTAAATTTTTTCGGGCGGTTATGAGTAAAGAAGGGAAGTAACGAGGATGAAGGATGGAATAAGTATTTAATTTAATATGGTAAAAATAAATAAAATTATTTGGAAAGAAATATGGACATGAATAAAAGAAGGGACACAATTCCAGAGCACTTTAATAGTGCTGAAGAAGCAGGCGAGTTTTGGGACTCTCACTCTGCTGCAGAGTATTGGGATGAAATGGAAGAGGAGGAAATGGAATTTGACATCCAGAAACGCACATTTTTGGTGCCCTTGGATGCTCGGATTTACCAGCTTGCAAAGAAACAAGCAGAAGCAAAACACAGCACAGTGGAGCAACTAATCAACACGCTATTGGATCGTGAGCTCGTTAGAACAAAGTAGTTGGTTTCCATTTAGCATGCCTCCGAGCACTGTTACGAGAAGAAACATGAGACCAGATATGGAGAAGAGGGAATATGAATAGAAGAAATGTTGAAATGAGGGATCGATTGCACATGTGAGGGAATGATGGAACGTTATGATTGCTACAAAAGAAACAGTGGTATGAAAAGAATGACGGTAAAGAGTATAAATAAAACTGAAGAACTTTCACGTATATTTCAGATTACGCATCACTGATCACACATTACCGATCGCAGATCATGATACGAGGGAATCACCGGTGAGGGAGATGGTGAAGGAGTTAAAGGAGTTTGGATTAGAGGCATAGGGGTATGATCCATTGCTCAGCAAGGAGGAGATAAGGGGATTTAGTGTGGAGGCGTTGGATTTTTCTTTTAGCACAGGTTTTCTTTTTTCTAAAAAGAAAAAGTGTGTTGATGCGCGAGGAATGTTTGATGAAGCAGTAGCAAAAAGGAAAGGAGTTTTACTATAGGGGGTTGTAAATGGGAATAGAGATAAAGGAATCTATTAATATACCAAGAGGTAAGTTATTCGAAGTTAAAGTTAACGAGAAAGGTATTCGTGTAGTGCTTACCTGGCATGCCTTAGACGGAGCTGATGACTATAATATCTCAGTAAATGAATTTAGAGGTGGAATATATGAGGATAAAATACTACCCTGATGCGGATGCATTGGATATAAGAATAAGTGATGAGAAACCGGATTATGGGAAAGAAGCAGGGGAAGAGATGGTATTACACTATACGAGGGAGGGGAAATTAGTTAAAATAGTGATACTGGATGCATCGAAGACGATAATTGACTTCTTAGAGCCAATATCGAGTCAAAAACCGTTAGCAAAAAAAATGTATTTTAAGCATAAAAACAAATTTAATTTGGTGAAGGGGTATGGGGACAAAGGTAATAGCGATATATAATGAGGGGGTTTTAAAGCCCATAGAAAAATTGAATTTACCGGAAAAAGCGAATGTAATGATAACAATCAGCGGAAACTTTAGCAAATTGCTCGATGAAGTAGGGAAATAGAGGCGAATGAAGATATAGACCAAGTTTTAGAGAACATGAGGGCACGAAATTACTATGGATAGTGGTGTTTTGGATACTTCGGTCATCGTAAAGAGCATTTTTAAGCCACCAAAAACTCTGTCAAGCGAAATTTATAAAAGGGATTCCTCCAGCCTTCTCAAGATCCTTGCATACAGGTATGTGGAGCAGAACCAGCCTTTCTCTATTATTCCATCTACAATTTCTCTTGCCTCCCTTTTTGTAATCACACCTCCTTCAAGCAAAGAGAAATGGGAATATTTATGTGAATGAAAACATGATAAGGATGTAAGATGAATGAGCTGCTAAAATTAATATCAAGGGGAGAAAATGAACGCTTAGAGTTAAAAGAATCTCTACGACTCAAAGAAGAAATCTGCCAGGCGGTTTCTGCTTTTTCCAATGCAAATGGCGGCTCTATATTGGTGGGAGTTGCAAATGATGGAAAAGTCATTGGCGTTGACATCGGGCGAAATACCCTGGAGGAACTGGCGAACTACATCAAAAGAAACACTGACCCCGCGATTTTTCCTTCCGTGAAGATTTTGGACGTCGAAGGAAAGGAAATTATTGGGATTGAAGTAAAAGAAAGTGCAGAAAAACCTGTTTTCTTCAAAAATCATGCTTATAAACGCGTTGGCAAGACAAATCAGCAAATTTCCTCAAGTGAAATAAGAAAGTTGGCAAAAGAAAGTGGCGTGAAAGTTTATTGGGATGAAAGAGTTTGTGAGGATGCGAAAGTTGAGGATATTGATTGGGAATTTGTTAAAAACTTCTTTATACAGGGATATGAAAAATTTTCTAAGAAGAGGGTTATCGGGACCCCAGAAGAATTGTTGGGGGCTTTGAGCTGCATAAGGAAGGGTAAACCAACAAATGCAGGTATTTTATTATTTGGTGAAAAGCCACAGAATTTTTTTAGGAATTCATATATTGCTTTAGCGAGGTATAAAGGAAAGATAGAGGGGATAGAAAGGTTGGATTATAAGGAATTTTTTGGTGATTTATTTCATCAAATTGATGAATGCGATAAATACATCAAGGAACATACCGCAATAATGTCGAGGTTATTACCCCACAAAGTTGAAAGAGAAGATATTCCTGAGTATTGCTGGTTCTCTATAAGAGAGTTGATAACCAATGCTGTTTGTCATCGCGACTACGAAGATCAGGGGAGCAAAGTCATAGTAAAGATATTTTCCGATAGAATTGAATTTTATAATCCCGGTGGCTTACCAAAGGGAATAACACCAGAAAATATTTTAATCCGGCAATACTCTAGAAATCCTATTATTGCCAATGCGCTTGCAAAGCTAAAATACATAGAGGAGTTGGGAGAAGGTTGGAATAAAATCATTGATGAGCATAAAAATCATCCGTTAAAACCAAAACTACCGAAAATAATATCTGACAGATATAGTGTCCTCGTAATTTTACATTCTGTGGAAGAGAAGTTTGAGAAAACAACAAAGGAGCTAAATGAAAGGCAAAAAAGAGCAATAGGATATTTGAGGCGTAATGAAAGGATAACAAATAAAGAATATCAGGAGATAAATGAAGCTACTAAAAAAACAGCGACAAGGGATTTACAAGAAATGGTTGGATTAGGAATCCTGATTAAGAGTGGTAGAACAGGTAGAGGAGTATATTATATTTTAAATCCGACTTATAAAGGGGACATAAGGGGACATAAGGGGACATAAATATAGACTCTGTTTCACCCACACTACCTTCTTCTCCTTGAGAAGTTCTGCGAAATCCCACACGTTCATTCCTGCTTCTTCCGCCGCTTTCATATATGAAATTTTACCATCGGTCAGCATTTTTAAGGCTCTCTCCTTTTTCCATTCCGAGATCGCCATTGTAAGCAGTTTTCTCAAAGCAATGCCCTCCTCAAGTCCCTCTTCCTTCATCAGCTCTTTAATCTCCTTCTTAAGTTCCTCAGGTATCTTCACAGATATTGCATGCATAATTATATTTTTGTTCTCCCACTATTTTAATCTTTAAATCAATCAAGTTTTCTATGTTAGATACAAACTATGCGAAAAAAGGAGGGGACTTTCCTCGTGTTAGGGTTAGATGCAGCAACGTGGAGTAATCACTCTGAAAGAGAAGCCAATATCTGCATCTGTATGGTGTGGGATGTTCTCGGGTAAGCTTCCGAAGGAGCATAAGCATGAAAGTTATGTTGTTAATGGCGAGATCGTAAAGAGAGAAGAAGTATCAATTTCGAAAGCTGCGGAGTTAGCGGGATTAAATATAGAAGAGATGAAGAGGGTTTTATTACTGTTTTTATTCTCAAAACCAATTGCAACAAGTTTATTCGATGATAACCTTACTATTGCAAGAATACTACCATTATCGATCACGGATTACCGATTACGCATTACAGATCACGCATCACGAGATATGTCACACATGAAACACAAAACTGTTTGCGTTGTTGGTTTGGGGTATGTTGGCTTACCGTTAGCTGAGGCTTTCTCCAAGCACCTAAAAGTGATAGGATTCGACATAGACGAAGAGAAGACAAACTTTTTTGCTTCGCAAAAACCTTTACTAAAAAATGCTTACGCTTCTTTTTTGCTTCGCAAAAACCTTTACTAAAAAGCACTTTTCTTTATAAAAGTTTCAAACAGGTGCTAAAAGAAATAAAATGAAAGATAAAACGGTCTGTATTGTTGGTTTAGGCTATGTAGGACTACCGTTAGCTGAGGCGTTCTCAAAGCACCTAAAAGTGATAGGATTCGACATAGACGATGATAAGATAGGGGATCTAAATAACAATAACAACAACAACAACAACAACAACGACAACTTAGAATTCACTACAGACCCGTCCAAGATAAAACAAGCGGATTTTGTTATTATTGCTGTGCCTACGCCCGTAACGAAATCGAATTTAAGGTGCCAGACTTATCGTATGTAAAATCTGCGGCTGAAACAGTCGGCAAGAACCTAAAGCGAGGTGCCACAGTGGTATTGGAATCTACTGTTTATCCTGGCGTTACAGAAGAAGTTGTTGCTCCCATAAATTTTAGAACGATACTCAAAGATGAAATGCGGCATTGATTTCTACATTGGATATTCCCCTGAACGGCTGCGCCGTCAGTAATGGGTAATGGGTAATGGGTAACTCGTCACAAATCACATATCACAAATTACAGAGAAATGAGGAGTCATAAGGATCTAGATGCATGGAAAAAGAGTATGGATCTGGAGGATAGCATTTATAAAATTACTAAATCATTTCCAAATGAGGAACTTTATAGCTTAACAAATCAGATGAGAAGAGCTGCAATTTCTGTTCCTTCGAACATTGCAGAAGGAGCAGCAAGAGGTTCTAAAAATGAATTTATTCAATTTACGAAAGTTAATAAACGGCTTAATATATTCTTTAAAAAGGAGAGAGAAGTAATGGGTGATGGGTAATAGGTAATGGGTAACGGGTTACACATTACGAATCACTGATTACGAATCACTGATCACATATTACCGATCGCAGATCGTGATACGAGGGAATCACCGGTGAGGGAGATGGTGAAGGAGTTGAAGGAGTTTGGAGTAGAGGCATATGGTTATGACCCTTTACTCAGTAAGGAGGAGATAGATGGGTTTGGTGTGAAGGTTTATGATTTCAATTTGGATGTGAAGATAGATTGTGTGATTGTGGCTGTGGCGCATGATGAGTTCAAGAAAAACCCTTTCTTAGCACAGGTTCTTTCTTTAGAAAGAAAGTGTGATGTAAGGGGCATGTTTGATGGTAAAGAAGCAATAAGCAAAGGGCTTTATTATAAAACGCTTTAATGCTACTCCTCTGAATGCAATCAAAAAGATTTATATTTATAGGGGATAATACAATATACAAAGGGTGATAAAATTGGAGATTGCTCTTAGCCTTCCGGAGGGACTGATTGAAAAAGCGGATATTCTTGCTAAGCTTGAATATAAAAATCGGGCAGAGATAATAAAGAGTGCGTTAAAGGAATATATCAGAAGAATCGAAAATATAGAGAAGTTAAAAGAGAGAGCGACGGAGTTATATTTGGCTGACAAACTGAAATACAACGAGCTTGTGATCATTATCGGGCGGCAGAACGCGGAATCAGTAAAAGCCAGTAAGAGGATATTAGATAGAGGTAATAAAATTGCGGAAGATATCGCTCGTAGCTGATGCTTCTGCTCTGGTTTCGTTGGCATCAGTATCATTATTATCGTTGGTTTTGAATGAATTCGACGTTGTTGTGAGCGATGTAGTTGTCCGTGAACTTAAAGAGATGAGCACTTATGCCAAAAAATATTTTGAGACGTTGAAATGAATAAACCGTTATTTTCGCGCTTTTGTTTCCTATAGCCGCTCAGCCGCTTGACAAAAACAGGAGTAGAGTTTGTATAGGCGGCGGGAGCATGAAACGGCATCTATTTGATATAGAAAATGATGGTGGCATAGACATCGTCTGCACTGGCTATTGATTGGTATGTGAATCCCACAAACAAGCCCGCTACAATCACAAAAAAATGTGCCGCTAATTGTTGAATTTTATTTGCATCCGGATTAATTACTTGGCCGTGTGATTCTGGCAATGTTGGGATTTTAAAATAGAATATAGCTGAAAAGGTCAGATAATTTATGTTTGGTTGGTTGGTTGGTTGGTTGGTTGGTTGGTGCTGGCATTGTAAGAAGTAATAGAAAAGGCAGCATTTAGAACTAAAAGTTCAACAGATATGCATTTATTTGGATAGCCCCTACTTTTTTACCTGCCCTTTAGCCATTTGCCTTTTGCCAAATAGCAAGGATAAATACCTTTTACAATCAGATAAAATGGAATATTTTCAAATCACCTACTTCTATTTGGGAATTGCCCCTTTGCCTTTAGCCCTTAGCCCCCGTTTGCCCTTAGCCCTTTATATACCCCTATTACAAAGATGAATTTATACATTGTGCAGTAGATATAGTGCCGAATTCGAATTGAATTTGAATTGGTGATAAGAGGATCGGCACAGAGCAGCGGGAGCTGTCCATACAAACTTTAAGAAAGTTTGATCAATAAACTTTTAAGAAAAGTTTAATCAAAAATGCTGCGCAAGCTTCGCAGAAAGAAAAAGTGTGTTGATATAAGGGGGATTTTTGATGGAGAAGAAGCAAAAAGGAAAGGGTTTTATTATAAGAATTTGTGATGTGAGGGGGTATATTTACATACTCACAGCATCTATGGAAAAAAGAGATAAATATCATGACAAAAACAGTATTAAAATCCCTTCTTTTAGGTTGAAAATAAATCAGTGTAATCTGTGTTAATCTGTGGTTAAAAAAGAGAAAAGCATGAAAATCTCAATAATAGGAAGCGGGTTTGTTGGTACGGCACTCGGAAAAGGGCTTATTGAACTCGGCAACGAAGTGATATTCTATGACATCATTGACAAAGACATGCCAAATTTTACATTCACAAAGGATATAAACCACGCAATTGAAAGCACGAATATATCTTTTATCTGCGTCCCAACGCCAACAACTCCTGAAGGAATTGATTTGAGCTACATAAAAGAAGTAGCGAAAAATATCGTTGGTCTTGACCCAAGAATAGGCAAATATGGAAGTGTGCATGGAAAAGCATTTGGAGGTGAATGTTTGCCGAAGGATTTGAAGGCTTTCGTCTCTTTTGCTGATAAATATCGGAACGTAAGATTATTAAAAGCGGTTGATGAAATAAATGAAGAGATAAGGGAGAAATACGGAGTGCGGGAATGAGTACAAAAATAAATATGTATCTTTTATATAATAAGATAGTAAACTAAAGTCGAAAAAGAAGGTGATTGAGATGTCTACAGCAGTAAAAGAAATGGATAGAGTTGAGCTATTTAACCTTGAACGGCTGGCGTATATATTGAAGGGGTTGAGTGCAGCAGAACTTGAGACTCTGGAGTTCCTTTTAGATGAAGAGGCTTTTCGGAGCATCAATCAGTCGCTCAAGGAACTGGAAAAAGGGGAAGGAATACCAATTGACGAGTGGTGAATAAAAACCGGATAGAGATTGTTCTGGTGAAAACCAGAAAGGGTTTCTACCAGATATTGCGACGAATCATAGGAAAAGGTGAATGAATGGCACAGATACAAATACGAAAACTTGCTAAAAAAGAAGAAGGAGAAAAAAAGGTAGAAGAAGGTTTAGAATTAGAAGGCTATACGGAAATATTACAAGACATTAAATCTCTTCTCGAAAAAGCAAGATACAGAGCATATAAAGCAGTAGATAATCTAAGGGTTCAAACCTATTGGCAGATTGGTGATAGAATTGTCAGAGGAGAGTTGCAACACCAAGAAAGAGCAGATTACGGTGAGCGGGTTATTGAAAATCTATCAATCGATCTTGACATCCAAAGGAGAGATATTTATAGAATGGTACAACTTTACAGGACATATCCAATTGTGACATCACTGATGTCACAATTAAGTTGGACTCACTACACTGTTTTAATTACAATTACAGACAACGAGAAACGTAGATTTTACGAAGCACATACAATCCAAAATGCATGGAGCGTTAGAGAACTCATAAGACAAATCAGGAGCAACTTGTATGAGCGGATGGAGATAAAAGGCGAGGTAGTAATAGCACCCATCACAAGGATAGTTGAACCAGAGCAAGTTTTTAAGGATACTTATAACTTCGATTTCTTGAAACTGCCGGAGAAATACAGTGAGGAAGATTTGAAGACGGCTTTACTCAACAAATTAGAGAAATTCCTGCAAGAGCTTGGCAGTGATTTCTTTATCGGCAGAAGAGAAGTTCCTGTATTGATAGGTGGGAATTGGGATAAAGTTGATCAGGAATTATTTCACGCAGGTTTGCTTTGCTATATCCTGGTTGAAATAAAAACGGAGCAGTTCAAACATGCGCATGTAAGTCAAATGTATTCCTACCTGAACTGGTATAAAGAGCATAAATGGCAAGAAGGTCAGAGGCAGCCGATTGGTTTGATTGTATGCAGGACAAAGGACGAAGAGACTGTTCATTATGCTTTGGGTGATCTGAAGAAGGAGATATTTGTGGCGGAGTATGAGGTGAAATTACCGAGCGAAGAAGAAATAAAAAGAAGAATAGAGGGGTTGGAAGAATGAAGAATACTTCGCGCTCTTTGCGTCCCTGCGGGGCGGATATAAAAAATGAAAAACAAAACGGTCTGTATTGTTGGTTTAGGGTATGTAGGTTTACCGTTAGCAGAAGCATTTTCAAAGCATTTGAAGACGATTGGATTTGACGTAGACAACGAAAAAATAGAAACGCTAAACAAAAACTTTTTTGCTTCGCAAAAACCTTTACTAAAAAAATGCTTACGCTTCTTTTTTGCTTCGCAAAAACCTTTACTAAAAATGCTTACGCTATCCGCAGCAGAAATTGTTGGCAAAAACCTGAAAAAAGGTGCAATTGTAGTCTTGGAGTCCACGGTTTATCCTGGCGTTACTGAAGAGATCATTGCACCTATTTTAGATTTAAGAAAATGAATCAGGACTAACGTGCGGTGCGGATTTCAAAATTGGATACTCCCCGGAAAGGATAAATCCGGGCGATGAAGCACATACTCTGGATAAAATAACGAAAATAGTTGCAGGGATGGATAAACTTTTTTGCAAGCAAAAACCTTTACTAAATTGCTTACGCTATTTTTGCTTTGCAAAAACAAATATTTCTTTTCAAAAGAAAGGTTTGCGATAAAGGGATTGAACGAAGTTGGTAAAGTGATAAAGGGTTCTAAGGTTTTGATTATGGGTTTGACGTATATGGAGAATGTACCGGATACGAGGGAATCGCCTGTGAGCGACATGGTGAAGGAGGCTTTGAGTTTTTCTTTTAGCACAGGTTTTCTTTTTATGAAAAAGAAAAAGTGTGTTGATGTGCGCGGGATGTTTGATGGAGAAGAAAGAAAAGGGTTTTATTATAAGAGTTTATAAAATAATATAGGAAGAAAAAAAATGAAGGTCATTAAATACATTGCAAAGGTTTTGCCTGATGGGCACTTGTCGTTACCTGAAGAGATTAAAGAGAAGATGGGATTGACGGCTAACAGTAGAGTAGAAGTTGTTTTAGAAAGAGAAGCACAAAGAGAAAAGGCAATAAAAGCATTTGGGGCTTGGTCTGAAAGAAACGATATTAAAGACGGTGTTGAATACGTAGAGAAGATGAGAGCCGGATGGAGTGAGAGAACTGAAAGGATAGACAATGTATAGAACCAGTTACCTTGTGGATACAGATGTCATTATAAACTACCTTAAGGGTAAGAATAAATCAAAAGATTTTCTAATGCGGATTATAGATGGCGAAGTAGTGGGGCTCTTCTCAGTGATAACTGAAGCAGAGCTATTATCTGGAGCGAGGGATACTAAAGATGAAGCAAGCATTTATAATGTATTGGATGTCATGGAATCTATTGAAGTGGGAAGGGGCATAGCCGTTACTGCTGGAAAGCTCAGGCGAAAATATTACGCTGCTTATAGTACAGAACTGCCGGATGCCATAATAGCGGCAACTGCAAAAGAAATGGGATTGGTATTAGCGACTGCGAATGAAAGGCACTTCAGGATGTTTGAGGAAATTGAGAAGGAGTACATCAAAGAGGGCTAAACGTATGATGTGCTATTTCCATAAAATAAAATGAAAAATAAAACGGTCTGTATTGTAGGCTTGGGCTATGTGGGCTTGCCTCTGGCTGAGGCGTTCTCAAAGCACCTAAAAGTAATAGGCTACGACATAGACGAAGAAAAGACGAGAGAGCAGAATGGCGATAACAACGAACAAAACATAGAATTCACTTCAGACCCGGCACAGATAAAACAAGCTGATTTTATTTTAATCTGCGTGCCCACCCCAGTGACAAAGTCCAAAGAGCCAGATTTATCTTTTGTTAAATCCGCAGTTGAGATTGTTGGTGAGAACTTGAAGAAAGGTGTAATAGTAGTCTTAGAGTCCACAATTTATCCTGGAGTTACTGAAGAGATCATTGCACCCATTTTAGATTTAGAAAACGAATCAGGACTGAAATGCGGAGCGGATTTCAAAATTGGCTACTCGCCATGACGGCTGCGCCGTCAGTAATGGGTGATGAGTAACATGTTACATATTACCGCCCGCAGGGCGCATGGGTTCTAAAAATGAATTTATTCAATTTCTATACATTTCTTTGGGCTCATTATCGGAGCTTGAAACGCAGGTTATAATTGCAAATAGATTAGGATATTTAATTTTAATTTTAATTAATCCAAATGACTTATTGGAAAATATAAAGGTTATACGAAAGTTAATAAACGGTTTAATATATTCTCTAAAAAGGAGAGAGAAGTAAGGGGTGATAAGTGACATGTTACAAGTTACAGATTACCGATTACCGCCCGCAGGGCGTCTGGTTTGGTTGGCGGTCACTGCATCCCAGTTGATCCTTACTACCTGGTTTATAAAGCGAAAGAGCTTGGGTATCATCCTCAGGTGATTTTAGCAGGGAGAGCGGTGACGGCTGCGCCGTCAGTAATGAGTAACGGGTAAGGGGTGACATGTCACAGGTTACAGATTACATATTACCGCTCGAAGGGCGTGCGTATAAGGAGAACGTGCCGGATACAAGAGAATCACCCGTGAGGGAGATGGTGAAGGAGCTAAAGGAATTTGGTGTTGATGTTTAGGGATATGATCCCTTACTTAGCAAAGAGGAGATAGAAAGTTTTGATGTGAAGGCTTTGGATGAATTGGAGGTGAAGGTGGATTGTGTGATTGTGGCAGGGGCGCATGATGAGTTCAAGAGGATGAAGTTGGAGAATATGAAGAAGTTCATGAATGATAAGCCAATAATAGTGGATGTGAGGGGGATGTTTAACGGAGAAGAAGCAAAAAGGAAAGGTTTTTATTATAAGACGCTATGATAATATTAAAGAATAGAGGTGATAAAATGTTCGATATATCTGAGGACTTGGTGAAGAAAGAATTGGGAGTTATTTCGAAAACGGGGTTATATAGAGACGAAAAAGAGTTCATTAAAGAAGCGGTCAACACACTTTTGGCTGCGAGAAAGGACTTAAGGGTATCCATTGCTTGTGAACTATATAAAAAAGGAGAGATTTCATTGGGTAAAGCCTGTGAGATTGCGTCTTTAAATATCGAGGAGATGAAAGAGGTTTTGTATAAAAGAGGGATTAAGCGAAGAGTGAACGTGAGTGCGGAGGAGATGGAAAGCATGGCGAAGAAGGCGATCGAACTTGCAAGGCAGTAGGATGCGGATAATAAGCGATACGGACTTTTTAAGCTCTTTCTTAAAGATTGAGCGATTGGAATTGGTGAAAGATTTGTTCAAGGAAGAGAACTTATATATCCCAATAGCAGTTCTTGGCGAGATTGCTAAGACCGATCTGATTACCGATTTATTGGATAAGAAGTGGATAAAAGTGAAAAGGATAAATTATGAGGATTTGAGAGAGATGGAAAGCGTTGAAGAGTTCAAAAATCTGGGTTCTGGTGAGAAGGAATGTTTAGTGTTGTGTAAGCAGTTTCGAGATTCGATGTTGCTTATAAGCGATAATAAAGCGAGGGAAATAGCAAATAAAAATAACATCGCGGTGTTGAACATTTCTGCATTTTTGCTTGCGTGCAAGGATGTAGGACTTTTGAATAGCGAAGATATCGCTACCATTATACATGATTTAAAGGATAAAGACTACTATGAGTTCAGCGAGGAGGAGAGAAGCAGGCTTATAGTTTGATGTTTTTTTATCTTTCTTAGCACAGGTTCTTTGGTATGAAAATACCTTATTATTTTCATGCCCATGGGTGTTCCCTTGGGTCATGAAAGTCTCTTTAGAAAGAAAGTGTATTGATGTGCGCGGGATGTTTGATGGAGAAGAAGCGAAGAAGAAAGGGTTTTATTATAGTAGGCTGTAATGTATATTATAATTATTTAGGAGGTACAATAAAATGGATGCACTATCCGTGGATATTGAGAGAAAAGTGAGGGCGTTAGTGGATGCAGGGTATTACTCAAACAAATCAGAAGTAATAAAAAATGCGGTAATAAGCTTATTCATTTGGATTCCGAATTGATCAACGAGTATGAACAAAAGAAACCGAAGTTAAGAAATATCCATGCAGGTGAACTAACGTCTATTCTATTGTGTAAAAGGGATGGTATTGCTTTTGCGACAAATGACGGCAAGGCGAAGAGATTTTGCGAAGAGAGTAGTGTTGAGTGGTTGGATATTGTTGACATACTCAGGTTATGCTACCGGAAGCGTGTACTTGACAAGAGAGAAATTGAGAATGTGATAAAGGATATTGAAGAAAAGGATAGGACGAGAATAACGAGGAAAGGAGAAATCTTTGCTGATGCGGTGTAAGACAAGAAAATTAAGGATAGAAATAACGTGCTATTCTTATATATATATATATAGGAGATTATTAATACCAGCATTACACAGATGAAATTGGGTATTGAGCAGGAATAAACAGAATGTGCCGAATCTGAATTGAATTTTTTTGATGATGATACGAGGATCGGGACAGAGCAGCGGAAGCTACGAATAAGTTCCCGCAAGGCTGTTGAAGATCCCATTGTAGTGCTTGATGATTTTAAAAAATGCTTCGCAGAAAAACCAGTTTCTTTGGTCAAGCTTTCTTTCTAAAAGAAAGGTTGTTGGTAAAGCTTTCTATTAAACCCTTTTAGAAATTATAAAGCGTTTTCGGAAAAGAAAATAAAGAAAGGTTTGTTATATCCCTTTACTCAGCAAAGAGGAGATAGATGGGTTTGGTGTTAATTTATTTTATAAGTGAGTTTATATTATGAAATGCTATAATGAAAACTTTAACGAAAATATCGCTAAAGGGACTTTGAACAGCATTTTAAAACTTAAACAAGCAGGCATAAAGGAGGGCGAAATAGCTATTCCTGAGCCATCCACTAAAGCTGTATCCATTGAGGTGACAGCATAGTTGATTTATCAAGACAAAATAATATTCCACCATTCAAAAAACAGATACATACATACTAAAAGTTTTAGAATCAGAAAAAGCATCAGAAAGAGGAGCAAAGAATGAGTGACGCATCACCGATCACGCATTACCGATTACGCATTACCCCCCGAAGGAGATAAATCATGACAAAAGCAGCCTTAATCACCGGCATAAGCGGACAAGATGGCGCATACTTAGCGAAATTCCTTTTAGACAAAGGTTACGACGCATTCGGCACATACCGCCGGTTATCAACACCAAACTTCTGGCGATTGCAGTACTTAGACATCTTTGAAAGTGTAAATTTAATACCCGCTGATTTAGTTGATGCAGGATCAATGGTAGAAGCAGTAAAAATCTCCGAGCCAGTTGGAATTTTATAGCAGAAATGAAAATATATACATACATATAATGTCAACACTTAAACACTTCCCAAACGACCTCGCACTTGTAATCCTTGTCGTCCTTTTATGCACACCCTTTGTCCTCATCCCACCATTAAATGAGACACCTGTAAGAATCCTTTTGGGTCTTCCCCTAGTGCTCTTCCTACCAGGCTATGCGTTAATCGCCACCTTATTCCCAAGAAAAGATGACCTGGATGCGATAGAGCGTATTGCACTCAGCTTTGGATTGAGCATTGCAATTACCCCCTTATTGGGCTTGGCATTGAACTACACACCATTTGGTATTCGATTATTGCCTGTTCTTATTGTTCTTTCAGTATTCACGATTTCACTTGCTTTAGGTGCGTATGTAAGGAGAAGCATGATTTTAGAAGAGGAGCGGTTTATCATTGAGTTTTGGATGTTATTCAAAAGTATAAAGGAATCGTTTAATCAATTAAAATAATAAGGTATAAAATGGAGTAATTTATTTTATGCTCGAAACAAAACCAATTTTGTTGACAAGGCACTTTTTCAGGAGATGGGCAGAACGAGTTTTAGAGACAGAAGATATAAGTCAGGCGAAGAGGATGTCGAAGGATGTGGTTAATGAAATAGAAAAGGTTATATTTAACAAAAATTATGTGTGTATATATGAAATGCCCTATATGTGGTGGACAGCTAAAGAAAATGGTGGAAAAGAGTGATGTTAAAGGATTTGAAGTCCCTACCGAATTTTATAGGTGTGAGTCGTGTGAAGAAGAACTAATGACAGAGGATCAATTCAGAAAAGGGATGGATAAAATCATCGAACTAAAATCTGAGGTTTTGGTGAGCAGTGTTGATGGGGATTACATAAAGCTTCCTAAAGAGCTTGCTAAGAGATTGAAAGGTAAATCCATTGAGTTAATTCCAGGAGAGGATAGAATAGTGGTTATTCCTAAGTAAAATGATTTCAGTAGTAATCCCAGCGCATAATATACCGAGGAAAAAGCAATAAGACTTTCTTTTCAAATTTTCTTAAAGTTTAATCAAAACGCTTCGCGAAAAAGAAAGCTTTACCAAAGAAATTATAAAGTGACAGAAGAACTTCTTTTTTCCGTCAACGCTTTTTCTAAAAGGGTTGTTTTTAGTAAAGGTTTTTGCTTGCAAAAAAGTTTTTTGCAAAAAGAAAAAGTGTTAAAACAGAAAGACCGCACAAAATAACTACACCCATAATCTCAGACACAAACACATAAGACAGCGAGGGCGTGTAGGACCCGTTAAACACGAGCAGAAAATAATCATACCAGTTTTCTCCTATTACAGCACCTTTTGGAAAACCGAATCCATACAACGGATACAATAATGTTGCAGGTATTTCCCACATCCTGTCCTCACACAGATGCATGAACGCAGCGAATGATAAGCAAAAGATTTCGTCACGATGATTTTTTAATTTAAAGAAGTATCCAATCATTACCAATATCAAAACAAAAAGCAGTGTATGCCCACCAACCAAACCAGGCTTATAATGCTGAAAATTCCATTTTGTGCCTGCTGCTTCCAAAACAGATTTTGTATCCAAACGCATCTTATGGAATATAATCGCTAATTCGTTCATCAATGCAATATTCAAATCTCGCTGGATATTCTCAATGACCTTTGCAGCTTCGGCTGTCTTTATGTCTTTGGCTTTGTAAACATTGGTGATTAAACCGTAAAGTTCAGCTAAAGTTTCGGTGGTCTCACCATCCATTCCTGCAACGATCTTCGTTATTTTATCCAAGGTATGTGCTTCATCACCGGGATTTATCCGTTCGGGAGAGTACCCCATTTTGAAATCCGCACCGCATTTTAGTCCTGATTCGTTTTCTAAATCTAAAATAGGTGCAATGATCTCTTCAGTAACGCCAGGATAAATTGTGGACTCCAGAACAACGATAGCTCCTTTTTTGAGGTGCTGTCCAACAATTTCTGCTGCGGATTTAACGTATCTCAAATCCGGCTCCTTGGACTTTGTTACTGGCGTGGGCACGCAGACCAAAATAAAATCCGCTTGTTTTATCTTAGAAGGGTCTGCGGTGAATTCTATGTTTTGTTCGTTGTTATTGTTGTTACCTAAATTTCTTATCTTTTCTTCATCTACATCGTAGCCTATTACTTTTAGATACTTTGAGAAAGCATTTGCTAATGGCAGTCCAACATAGCCCAAGCCAATAACGCAAACAGTTTTGTGTTTCATGGTTTTACTTTGTATAAGAGCAATCTAAACCTAAACCTCTTCTGGTTCTATAGCCCTTATGAGTCTCCTAATATTTCTTCTCAACTTTCCGTCCCTCGTCACGAATATCTCGCTTCCCGCTGATTCCGCTACTGCAAACGCTATTGAGTCGTATGGATCCAAATCATGCTCTATTTCATATTCAAATGCTTTTATCATAGTCCAGGAATCAGGAACAAGAATTCTAATCATACTCTTTTTCTCTCAACTCTTTCAGATATTCCACA
>QBUL01000154.1 GCA_013180605.1 Candidatus Methanophagaceae archaeon GoMg1
CGAATCACCATTTATCACCATCACCTCGCTTTTATAATCAAATAATACTTGTGCGTGCCACAATAAAAGCTTTTCGGTTTTGTTTCGCTTGGAATTAAAATTCATAAATTTATAGGATGTGTTTTTACAATTCGTGCTAGCTATGGCTATAAACTGCGGAGGTGCTGAGAACAATAATTGGTTTTTATATCTGTTTAGAAAATATTATCTGTTGGTTGTTTGGTAATTGTTGGACAGCCTCGAGAAGTAAAAATATCAAGATAATCAAAGAAAATAGAATGAGTATCACTCTTCCCCCGATATACGTCTTCAGCATATAAAAATTTGTTATCTTTCGCGAAATAAATGACATTGTGATACTGGATTGTGTCCTTTAAATAACCCCAAAAAACTTGCCCTTTGAAACCCCTATTGTATAAATAAGTTTCAAAGACTTTACGATTATTTTTATATACAGATTCTATTTCATTTTCAGATATATCGGATTTATAACTTATGTACCCTCCCCAAAGCGGGAAATCCACACACAGAAAGCGCTTAGATTTTAAATCATCAATCGTAGAGGTAGAATAAAATAACGTATACAAAAAAGGAAATCCACCTATGTGTAAGATAGAGAGGTCATGCGAGGTCATTTTATCCTCAATATCCACTTCAATAAACGTTCTCAAATCTTCAATTTCCTTTAAATTTTCTTCTGACAAAATCGCCATGCTGGACAACCAAAAAGCATCAAAGTAATGCTTTTTATCTTCAATTTGAACAAAATCGGGCCCTTTTATCCAATTAAGTTTTTTAAAAATCCCATTATGCGATGGACGAGCTAACTGAATCTCATCTGGATCTACACCCTTCTTTTCATCTGATGTTAATATTGGGCTTTCAGCCATTTTAATCTTATAACTATCATAATAATCTATTTAATTAAATCTTCTACAATACACTCTCACTTCCATTGTTATCTCAATGCCTCCTGAACTAAGTTAACATCAAAATAACAGAAATCTTGAGGTGGAGCAAAATCCATAAGTTCTCGTAACTCATATAATGACACCTTCCTCTCAAATCTAAATGCATTTTCTATCTCAATGATAACGCCTTCGTTGTGACCTTTATAATATTCCCAAAAAAACTGAGAGGAAACACATGCTTTAGATAAAAGTCGCCGTGATATTTCTCTAATTGGCTTGACCTGGATATTCTTAATTACGAAAAGCCCTGTGATGCCCTTGCTTGGTGAACTTTCATAGATAATAGCGTATCTGCTTTTCTTTTTAGGAACCTGCTTTCGCAATTCAACTGATTTCTTACCACTCAAAATAAGTTCTGAGAACTCGGGTTTAATTGAGAACAGCAATATTTGTTCGATTTCCTCGACTTCAAATAGGCTTGGTAAATCTCTTATCTGTATATCCCTAACGTTCATAATTTATACCCTCCAATTTTCGTATGGTATCCAGTTCCTTCTGAGAAATGAAACACGAACCTTGTGGGTCAAAACTCGGTTTAATTTTGCTTCTAATTATATCAATAGGAATCTTTTCAGGGTATCTCGTGACTTTACCTATAACAAACGCAAGTACTTTGTTGTTGGTATCAGCATATGTTTTAACCTCTTTAAGACTCAACACACCTTTTTGCTCATATTTATCATACAGATTTTCTGGTGTGTCAATAACTACTCTTTCTATCTTCCCCTCTCCAATAATACCTTTAACGGGGTCACTTACATAGAAAACAAACGTACTTCCTCGCCTAACTTCGCGATATGCACTTGGGTATTTATAGAAAACCTTATCTCTTCTCAATGATTTTTTATGTGGACTAAGTAGTGCCTGTGTTCCATCATATAGGAGTTGTTCTGCATATACAGGCTTAACCGGGGCAATGATTCCTGCGTATTTCTTCCTCATCATCCTCAAAGGATAGAAGAAGTTTTCAATATCATATCCATCAATTACGTCAATTTTTCCTGTTCCTATATCAACAGGATAATATGAGACCAGCAGAGAATTTGAACAGCCACATTCCTTTCTCTTAATTTCAATCCCTTCAATCCGTTCTTTTGGCGGATCTGGTTCTGTAAATATCCTGACAAATGTATTAACTGAGCATTTAAGCCCATTTACTCTTTCAACAATAACATCTGCACCATCTCGCTGCTTTATCTTGTATCCTCTTGACCTTAGAAGGTAATCACATACAAAATCCACAAACTTCTCTTCGGTTATCTTATCGTAGATGAGAACCTTACTCATAATGTATTCGGAAACATTGTCTCTATACACTAAAGGAGATATGCCATCGAAGAGGAAACCATACTTATCAAAAAACGATTTCAATTCATCCACTTCTTCCTCAGCAAATGTGACGTAAATCTTCTTCGCCTTTTCCTTAACCCATTCGTCTATAACCCTCTCCAGTAGGTATGGTCCTATCCCGTACTCTCTGAAATCTTCACTGAGGTAGAACGTCTTTAGTTTAACTACATCGTTCTTCTGGGGCAATCTTGCCATAGCAGAAATAGAAACCCCTCCGATTTCGTTATCCAACTCAACAACGAGGCATTTTGATTCTTTGTTTTTGATTCTTTGTATCTCTTTATTCATCCAATCTTCAATGTCGGGATAATATTTTTTCAACTCCAGTACCAAGCTCTTAACAGTTTCCCTGTCCTCAGGTTGATATTCACGTATCTTGAGCATTTCTATTCACCCTTCAACTATCTTTTCCCATTCATGACATTTCGTCTTCTCTATTTCTCTCATATTTGTATCAGCGCTTTTAATCTTATTAAAATTGCTTTACCTACTTCGAGCTCCTCTCGACAATCGCAATTTCCTCATCCGTCAACTCGTACAGTTCATAAACTAAGTTATCTATTTCTTGGTCTGTTGAATCAATCTGCCGTTGAAGCATGGCTTTATCTGTTTCTGTCGTCGTTTTGGCCAATCGTTCATGCAGTCCTAGCATTTGCTCCACCAAATCAACCATCCCGTCATGTCTGGCTTTATCTTCGAGATTAGAGAAGTTGACTGTACGGATCGGAAGCTGCTGGACATACATTGGCTTATATTCAAAGTACCCACCCCGCTTAGTGGAAGAAATAGAATGAATTACAAAATCCAAAACTTTTGAATTCAATATACCAAGCAAATAAAGATCATCTGATGAGATGATAGATGTTTTATCATTTGAGTAGAAACATTTCCTATCAAGAACATATGAAGCTTTTTTAACTATCGCTGGAATAATTATCTTTGGCTTTTCAAACTCCGCATAATAATCAACGGTGTCTTGAATTTCATACCACTCGTAAGATCCTGGTTTACGCCCTTGCCACTTTTCGCCTTTCCAATCTTTAGGCTTTGGCATAAGCCGCTCTTTAAACTGAAGAAGATGCCGTTTTATAGCGGGATATTGTTGAATATCTATACCTCGGCGAGTAAAAATCAAATATCGCTCACTTTTAAGTGGATGATAGCGTTTAATATCTCTACCCACCAAAAAGGGTTTAATCAGCTCCTCGCTTTTTGCATCTTCCGCAATCAGTTTTCCGCGCGTATCCGCATCAATAACAAAAGCATTATTAAACCCAGTCAAAACGCCACGATAAATTTTTCCATTGACATACTCACCTAACTGTCTACCTACGTGACGTATTTTATCTAAAAGTGCCTGCGTCTTTTCATCAGCTAACGACCAGCCAGAATCATCCAACCCCTCTTGTTTAACAACATATTTGTTATCTTTTACGTAATCGTCAAGGCTGGTGAACTCGAGCGTTTTAACTTGGGTTACATTTAAATCCAATTCGGGTGTATTCTTTGAAATTCTTATGATGCACGGATACGTAGTCACTTGGAATACCGGCAAGTCGCCAAAGTCCACAATTTCTTCAATACGTTGCTGTTTCAGCCATTGTCGCAACGGCTTTCCATAGTTTGCACGCATCCATTTGTTTGCTACGATATAGGAAAAGACACCACCATCAGTTAATAATGAAAAGCCTCGTTCTATGAAATAAACGTAGAGATCCGCGGTACCTTGGTAAACTTTGTAATAATCTTGAAAATACGTTTTCAGTTCACCAAGCGCCTCTTGTCTTACGTATGGCGGATTCCCCATCACCACATCAAATCCTCTTTCTTCTTTCGACTTCTCCGCATCGAACACCTCATAAAACTCAAAACCCCAGTGAAATGGGTTCAATCTCAAAAACTCTTCCCTGCTTATTTTTATCTTCTTTTTGCGGAACTTTCGGTAAAGATATGAATTCAGCAAATTACTTATTTTCACATCGAGTTCCTGTACTGATTCTTTTAATTCCTTTGCTTCTTCACCCCAGCTTATCTTATACTCCCGGATCAAGTCATTCCGCTCTTTAAGAAGGCAGTCTAAAGTGGGTTTTTCTTCATCCCGGAGAAAATCCGAGAGCGTGAGTTTCGCGCCCTTGAACTCGCCTAAGTCTACGTATCCAATTAAACTATTCCCTACTCGGAGGTTGTAGTCAATATTAGGCAATGGTTTTATATACCCTGGCTCGTAAGAGTCGGCAAGCCAGAGCCAAAGCCTCAATTTCGCTATCTCTATGCCGTTCGGATTGATGTCAACGCCGTAAAGATTATTGACTAAGATTAATATCTTCAATGTCGTGTCCGGATTCTCAGCGCCTAATTTGTCATTTATCTTCTTGTTCAACTCAAACAGGATATTTGCCGCCGCAAGCAAGAATGCGCCGGAACCACATGCATTGTCCAAAACACGTAATTTCAGTATTATCTTATCCCAAATCTCTTTCAATGTCGTGGCTGGAAGTATAAACAACTCGTCAATGTCTTTAATAAGCTCAGTATCCTTGTAGCCCTTTTCTGTCTTAAGTATCTCGTTTGTCTTTTCTATTATGCAGGGATAGATTGTATTCTCCGAAATGTATTTCGTTATTGATTTTGGCGTATAATACGCACCTGTTCCCTTTCTATCTGTGGCGGTCATCGCCCTTTCAAAAATATAACCTAAGATTTCAGGGTCTACGGAATCACCGTTCCCTAACTGCTCTTTATGCACGAACTTGAAACTATCCAGAAACTGTAGTATAGTCTTCAAAATCTCCGCTCTTACTTTATAATCTATATTCTTCCTTTCTACCTCTGTGTGAACAAACAAACTACCATTCAGGTATGGAATATCCTTAAAACGCTCATCTATATCAAATCGTTCTGCCTTTGGTCTATCCAAGCTGCCAAAGAACAATTGTCTTAACTTTGGCGTGAGTAAATCCTCTTTTACTTCGGATAGATATTTTAGTATGTCCTCGCCGATTATGCCTTTCGACTGCAGGAATTTGACAAAAATCAGCCGGTTCATCACGACCTGCGCTATTTGCTCCCGCTCTTCCAAATCCTTCACGCCAACGATATTGTTGACCAGACAGTCAGCTTCAGCAACGGTCTTCTGCTTGTTTTCATGGTTCTTATACCTACCGCCATGCAAAAGCGCGTTATACCAATCGTAAAACTTCTTACTTATTTCCTCTTCCGTCTTTGGCGAAACAACTTTCTCTTTGCCAACCAGAAATTCATGTATCTGCGCAAAATCATCTTCTAACCTCAAGTCATCAACTATTTTCCCGGTTCTGTCAATGAATACCCATCTCAACCCATTAGTTGCTACGCCAAAAGCGTAGTTCTCTTTTACTTCCGCAAGTCTAAACAAGCCTTTTGTTTGGTTTACGCCACCCTCTCTGCTCTTTTCAAATAAATCCGCATTCAACGGCTTTGCTTCAACTAAGAATACGCCTCTTTTGCTTTTTATCCTATAATCTACGCTTCTAAGTCCGCGTGAGTCCTCAATTTTTTTCTCGGATAATTTCTCCAGCTCAAATGCACTGAAAATTTTATCAATCAAGAATTCCCTTGTAAATGCTTCTGGCTCCGCCGTTTCTTTCATAAATTCTGAACGGAGTTTCTCTCCTTCGTTAAAAACTCTATTCTTACCATCTAACGTCAGTCGTTCCTTGATATCCTTTATTAATGCATCAACAATATTTGCCGAGTTCATTTTTACCCCTTTGCCCATCTGCAAATGAAAATATTGTTAGAGTGCATAATTAATATTGTTTTCCCTACTGCTATATTCCGGTATCTCAAAACCCCTGCTCGTTAAGAATCTTTTCAACGCTTCCTCGTTCTGGATGTTTTCAAATCTCATTTTCTATCAATTGCATGTAAAGGGACTTACCCATTTTAAACCATTTTAAACCCTTAAACCCTCAAACCCTTAAACCCTCAAACCCTTAAACCCTTAAACCCTTATTACCCATTTTTACCCATT
Organism: Candidatus Methanophagaceae archaeon GoMg1; assembly: GCA_013180605.1. Classification (GTDB taxonomy): domain Archaea; phylum Halobacteriota; class Syntropharchaeia; order Alkanophagales; family Methanospirareceae; genus QEXZ01. The sequence goes on from QBUL01000154.1 coordinate 6,334, forward strand.
TTTACCCATTTACTCGATAATATGTAAAATGTGCCTCTTCTACTGCCCATTCTTTCAAATATCTCTAACCTTGACATTTTACCAAGGTCTAACTTTGCTGTCTCTCTCGTAGTATTGTTTAACTTTTGATACTCTCTGTTTGTAATTCTACCTTTTTCTTTAACAAATTCTATCGCCTTCTTCTGTCTTTCATTTAATTTGATGAAAATTTTCCCTTCAGATATTGCGGCAAGTTCTTCTTTCTTGTGTCCATAAAACCTTATCGTAAAGAAGTTTTCAGAAACATCTATCTTGGGCTTTTTTAGTCCCGCATTTTTCATAGCATCTTTCATCCTTTGTATCCCTGTTCCAGCCTTTTCGACAAGCCCAAGCATCCTGAAAAGTTCTGCAACCAATTCATTTCTCCTTGCGCAGATTTTCCCCAATTCTTCTTTCTTTATCCTGAATAGCCCTCCCGGATTGATAATCTCGATAAAATCATCGTAAATATAAACAAAAACATTGCTTCCCGTTTCAAAATAGTCTCTATGCATTATTGCATTTACTATTCCTTCCCTTATTGCATTAGCCGGGTACTGTGCTATCTCTTTCCTTTCAAGCCCTTTAATTTGATAAGCCAGTAAAGTATTCCTTTCGACAAATCTGATAGCTTCCTCTACTTGCTCTACAAGATTACCATCAAAATCCTTTCTATCAATAATATGCGACCTATTCCTGCCTTTAAAAAGAATGCATGTCGTGTAAGCAGAGCGGTTAAACTTTCTGACATTCTTGGAAAAGAACAACCCCACGGCATTTTTGAAATAATATTTTCCCTCTTCCTCTTGTTTTTCGGCAAGATCGAGATTAGCTAAAATATTCTCGTAAGGCAAATTGGCCGTTATTTTACTTCTTTTTAGAAAATCCGAAAATCTTCTCTCATCAAAATCTTCTCCAAAATCAAACCGAGTGTTTATTTGTTCATCATATCTTACTCTTCCTTCTTGGATAGCAAATCTCAATATCTCATCCCTCGATAATTTCTGTGAGTTTGGTCCTATCCTTAGATAAAAACCTCTGCCACACATGTATGGCTTTTTTTCTCCTTCATGAACTTCTATTATGAGAATCCTATCAAATTCCTCAATCAAAATATTCACCCTTGGCTGGCAGTTATTGGCTATATCTTGGATTTGCGATTTCAGTCTGTTTGTTGTGTTAATTCTCTTTATCTCGCCTGAATCGCTAACCCCTAACAGTATTCTTCCACCATGTGCATTTGAAAAAGCGACAATCTCTTTATCCAACCCTTCAATATTCTCCTTGAACTCCGTCGTTCGATTTTCTCCTTCTTCCAGGATTAATTTCAGTTCTTCTCCATTCATCTTACTCGCCATAAACCACAAAGTCCTTCAAACTTGCTCGAATATTATAAATTTTATGTGGTTACCAAAAATATCCAAAACGCTTTTCTCTTCTGCTAAAATCCCTGCTTTATTATCAACTAAAACTGCGCCCATTTTTACCTCCTCAATCTGCAAATGAAAATATTGTTAGAGTGCATAAATAATTAATATTGTTTTCCATATCAATTTTCTCTTGAAGAGAAAATACGTTTTTAAAGAGCGGAAACAAAAACTTAGCGAGGTGTAAGAAATGTCCCGTGGGAGATTAGAAAACGAGGTGGAAAAATTTGTTGACTCGTTTTACAAATATCTGAAGCAGGAAAAAGGAATAAGCGAAGAAACCGCTTCGGCACACGCCTACCAAATCCGCTTCTTTGCACCCCAGTACCTCATAGAATATGATGGAAAAAGCCTTCTGGAAGTTACTGGCTCTGATATTGAAGACTATCTTGGGAATTGGTATATCCGAAAGGTGCTGAACAGTAACAAGAGCGATGTTCGCCCTGCACTTGTCGCTTTCAAGAAATTCTACAAGTTCCTTCATGAAAGAGGCAACGTGGAAGAAGAGCAATTGAATGATATCCTCTCTGCATGCGAAAATCCTCAAAGATACATCCGCAGATTTGAAACTTACTTTGAACTCAACCCGGAAAGCGAGACATGGGATAATGACTTCAGAAACTGGTTTATGGGCGAATATGATGAAAAGGAAATAGAAGTGAACTACAAGCAACCATTTGAACAGAATGCACAAATCAGCAGGGTGTTTTCGGCAGGAGATTTAAAATCGAGCAATACCTCTATTTTGAATACTTTTCTGACGTTTTTGAACTACATTTCAGAGAATAACGGCATGAAACTGACTGCCGCAAATAGTTTTATCGGTAGAAAACATATCCTTGCGCTGAACAAAGCGATGAGCAGTCCCGAAAAGCTCAAAAGCACGGCAAACCAGCCTGATTCGGGAACCATCCACCTGTTTTACAACCTGAGCAGGACTTTAGGCTTGTTCGTTGTGAGTGCAAAAAACACATTGGAGGTAACCCCAAGAATGGATACTTTCAAGTTGCTTTCACCAAAAGAGCAATTTGTCGTGTTGTTTGATGCGATGTGGAACGAAACGAGCTGGGTGAAATTTTTACCGCCGCATAGCGGGGGAAGGCCGGAATGGGTACAAGAAGAAAGGGTGAATATCGCTTCTGCACTCTCAGAATGCGATGTGGACGCTAAATATCCGTTTGCGGAATGGATAAACGAGTTTTGTAGGGAACGGGGAAATGCAGAAGACGAACTTGATATATTCATAATAGCAGCGGTTTTTGTTTATTCTGTTTTTGATGAGCGAATTGCTCCAGCGCTTAAGTTGTTCGGGCTTCTTGATTTTGAGTATAAGAAAGACAGAGACAAATATTTAGTTAATCGAGGCTGGGGAATAGAATGGTTTGCCATCACTCAATTTGGGAAAAAGATATTTAAGAATTTGTTGGAAAAATGCACATAAAAGAAGCGGGAATTGGCGAAGGCATATCAGAAGTAATAGTTACCACGAAGTCAGCTTCTGGAGAGCCCAATGCAGCTCCCATTGGAATAATAACGATAACTAACGAAGACGAAAATGAAAACAAATATTTTGTAAAGCTGTACAAAGGTTCAAAAACGCTTTCTAACGTGCAGGAAACGAACAAATTAGCGGCGAATGTAACAGACGACACAGTACTATTTGTAAAAGCCGCATTTGAACCACTGGCTGAATCTCAGTTCTCGCTATTCTACGGCTTCCCGGTGCTAAAAGAAGCGAATTCATGGATACTGTTCGACTGTGCGTTTAGCGAGAAAAAAGCTGAATCCGGAAATTTTCTTTTTCAACTGACGCCCATCGCAGTAAAAACAAACCGCAAAGAGGTGAAAGCGATAAACCGCGGGCTTAATGCCGTGATAGAAGCTGCTATCATTGCAACGAGATACGCTATAATGGAGAATGAGCAAGACAGGGCGGAACGCGAAAAATTGATGGCACTTTATGCACGTATTGTAGAAAAATGCGGCGGTCGTAGGGAAAAAGAAGCGCTGGAAATTCTGCAGGAGAAAAACAAATTATAGACACAGATTAACGCAGATTAACACAGATTAACGATAAAGCCAACAATGTTAAACGTAAATAAATCCGTGTCTCAAATAGAACTTAGGAGGTTACACTTTATATACATGGAAAGCTAAAAACCGCCTAAAAACACGGTGGTGTGATCTCTGCACGCTCCGCGGTGATAAATCAGTAAAATCAGTTGATTTTTAGACGGTGCCTCACTCCGATATGTCATGCACAGGACAGATATATGTTAAATTGTCTATCATCATTCGTGCCTTACAACCACCACATACACGCTGATATTCGCAATCATCACACCGCGACGCATTTTCGCCGTGCTCAAACTTGTTTCCTCTTAACCTTTCCCTGACCTTATCAAGCCCTTCTTCACGCACGTTGCCCATCCGAACGGGAATAAAAGGACATGCCCATACGTCCCCGTTTGGTTTGATATACATCATTCCCTTATCCGCTAAACAACCGCCGACGAAACGTCCTAAGAACCGTATAAGTCGTGAGTTGTGTATCCCACGACGTTGAAGTGCGTATGCCCAGTATTCGGGAGCCGCAACAGGAATTATTATCGCTCGCACCTCACGCTGCTTATTGAGTATCAAGTCCAGAAGTGCTTTAAAATCTTCTCTTCCGAGTGCATAATCCTGTATTTCCTCCCCTCTGCCAAGAGGAACGAAATTGTAGATGAAATAAGAATAAACACCTATCTCGCTGCCATAATCTATGATTCGTTCAATCTCATCGAAATTGCGTTTGGATGCCACGATATTCAGGTGTAAATAAAGGTTTTCCGCAACGCAATTCTCTATCCCTGTAATCACAGCATCATAAGCACCCTCAACACCACGGATACTATCGTGTACCTCGGGATTCATTCCGTCCAGACCTATTACCACACCAACCTTATATCTCCTCAGCAACTTCGCAACTTCTTTTGTTATCAGCGTTCCATTTGTCGCTATAAAGACGGTGAACCGTTTAGATCTGGCGTACGCAATCAACTCAAAAAGGTCTTTACGTAACAATGGCTCACCACCGGTGAATACGAATGTTCGAATGCCTAACGTAGCAATCTGGTCTATCAAAGCCTTACCTTCTTCTGTTGTTAGTTCTTTATACGTCGCTTCTCCGCCGAACGCATGGCAGTGGACGCACTTTAGGTTACACTCGCCTGTCATCTCCCATACCACATGTGGATTCACACCAAAACAGCAAATCTGTTCCGCACCCGCGCCTGCATGGAGGAGATTTTGTAACTGCATCGCCCAGCGAAGAAAAGCCCGTTTATTCCAGCCGGTGAGCCATGCATATAGCATAATCGTGACTGCTTGTTTCACCAACAAATGCGGTGGATTATAAAACGGTTTCACCCTAAACCTAACTTTTTCCATTTCTCTTCTCCCTCATCCTAGCGAGACAACAAATCCCCGGAGAATGAATATACCTATAAGTGCCAGAAGTATAAAGAGCATTCCCATGAAGCCATTCTTGCATATATCTTCCAACTCGTCCTTGTTCCTCCATTTACCCTTGATCGTCGGGATTAAACTCCGTAGCAAGAAGAAAGCAGGTAACAGAAGCAGCAGAACTTCCAGTCCGTTAATTATGAATATGACGGGAACAAACAGGATTAAGCTGCACACCGTCAGTAAGATATAAACAGGTGCCATCGCATCTCGTCCAAAGAAGACTACAAGATTTCTCCTGTTCACTGCTACATCCGCATCATAATCGGGGAATTCGCGAATTATCTTCAGTGCCGGCACATCCACCATCCATGGAAGCGCAACGATAAGAGGGAGCCAGCTAAATCCTTGCTGAACGTAATAACCTGCAAATATGGGTATAGTAAACCCAATACCCATAAGTACCTCGCCAAAGCCGCGATAAGATGCTTTTATCGGCGGTGCCGTATAGAACCAGCCGCCAAGAATACCGAGTATGACGAAAGGAAGTGTTAATACGCCTGTATTAAGGTGGAACTGTAATAGTACGCCAAGAGGAATTGTAGCGACAAAGAAGAGTATAGATGCAATTAGAACGTGCTTTCTTGGTAAAAGCCCCTCTACTAATACTCTCGTGCCCCCGGTTGTTGTGACGCCTACTCTATCGCCACCAACACGTTCCTTATTTATCCTGTCGGTTTCGTAGTCGAAATACTCGTTCGACATGAACGTTCCATTCGTTATAAAATAGGTTATAACAATGGAAACAGCAAATACACGCCAATCTATTGCCCCTGCTCCCGACCATGCGATGGCGGTCCCGAGTAAGAAGGGGAAGAATATCGTCGGATGCTTATACAGTTCTTGAATCTTTATCCACGCGATTAATGTATTGCCCATATTTTGTGATAGTTTGTGCAAACATGTAAATAATGTCATTTCAAAAATTATTAACCACAAGATTACACAACACTTTTTCTTTTTCACAAAAAGAAAACCTGTGCTAAAAGAAAAACAAATAATTTTTTCTTTCTTAGCACAGGTTCTTTCTTTGGAAAAGAAAGAAAGTGTTGTGTTAATCTCGTGAAATCCCGTGGTTTTGCAATTTATTAGCGGAATGACTATAATATCCTTTTCTATGTTCCTGTATCCTGCTCTTATTCCCCCTCTGACATGCAAACGTTTAATACCCCGCCAATCAAAACAGCAACCACTATCGGGTAGAACACCGCAGAAATACCAAAACTATCGCTTATCAAACCAAGTAGTATACGTGATGTAGACCCGAAGCCGAACCCTGCGAACATTAACAGTCCAAATGCCATTCCCGTTCTTGACGGCGGGACTTCTCTGCTTATCGTGGCTATTATCGCAGGAAGAACGGTTGGAAAAATCAAGCCTGCAAGTGCTAACGCCAGAATAGCGCCGAATCGCGGTAGATAAGGAACCGCAAAGAATAGTGGTGCAACAAGGAAAAACCCGTATGCCATTACCTTTCGCTCTCCTACGAGGTCGGAGAAGTGCCCACCAACAAATTTGCCTATCGCTCCTCCTGCGGTAAACACACAGGTCAGCATCACGGCAATCTCGGGACTCAGCCCCTCTGCCTCATTGAGAAAGATGGGGATAAACGTCAATGAACCACCCATAACAAAACCAAACAGACCTTCTATTACGTATATCCGCCTTATCGAACCCGTGCTTATGATTTGTCGAATAAAACCCTTTAATCCCTGGTCATTAGCACTGGTACTGGTACGGGCATCTGAGTGAAACTTTTGTTTTCTTGTCTCCCATCCCATTTTTCCTGCTCTCACCCACTTGAAAAGTAAAAAGGCGAAAAAAATAGCCGGGAATGCAAGAATAATGTAAATGAGACGCCAGCCTGCGTAAAGACAAACAAAACCGGCTATTAATGGCGTTATCGCTATTCCCACGCTACCCCCTATCTCATGCACTCCAAATACTTTTCCTCGCTTGATCTTGAAGGAATTTGCGATGTGGGATAAAGCAGAGGGGTGATAGAAACTAAGCCCAAAACCCATAACAATAAAAATGAGGGTAAGCGAAAAAAAATCGCGAGAGAGCAGTAGAAGAGCAGAGAGAATAGCAGTGGAGAAGAAACCCATACTTATCAGTCTTATTCCATCAAATCTATCCGATAGCATCCCTGAGAGTATGCTCCCCAACCCAATAGCCGCTGCGAATGCAAAAGAAAGCATGCCTATCCCGGTGTTCGTTAATTGAAACTCCTCCTTTATCACGGGAGACAGCGCAGGAAGCGTCGTAGCTAAGATGTGCATTAAACCATGCAATACAATAAACGGGATAAGTGCAGGCACAAGCTGCGTGTTCTTTCCTGCTTCTTCCATTTCAATTATACTCACTGAATTAATTTGTTTGATGTTTATTATCTGCAAAACAACAAGAAAAAGTAAATCGTTGACACAAATTAACGCAGATTAACACAGACAAGATGAAACGAGCAATGCCGTTAAAAACAGTCCACGTAGCCATCCCAACAAAACAATAAATCTGCGTAAATCCGTGTAAATCCGTGTCTTAAATAGAAGGAAGTCATAGTGGATATACAAAAAGCAAAAAAAAATGAACCTTAATAAAGATATGTTATTGGGTTGGGTAGAGCTTTCCGGATTGCCCAAGTTCACAACTACTTTGATTCCTTTTCTCCTGGGGGCGGTTTTAGCCTGGGCTGATGGATACGCCTTTGATGGCGTGGTGTTCGCAATCTCGCTGCTTGCGGTATTTCTACTAACTGATTTCTGTTTCGTGCTTAATGCGTGCAGTGTGTATGCGGATTTAAAGCAGAAAGGGATTGATTTTGGTTATGTAGCGGGAACAAGCACACTTCATTCTACTGCGGTAAGCGGGCGGTTCGATGCGCTCGTGAAGGGACGCATATCGGTAAACCATGCAGTTACCGGTGCCTACCTGTGCGCATTGGCTGCTTTTCCTCTCGGCGTGCTGCTGCATTTTTATTTCAATACCGGCGGTTTGACGTTGCTGCTGGGTCTCTTCGGCATATTCATTCCATACTCGTATTCAAGAGGACTGCGATTCTCTTACCACGGTCTGGGAGAAATAGCTCTGACGATAGGAGTGGGATGGCTGACGGTATTCAGTGGTTACTACTTGCAATCGCATCTCTTTAGCTGGCTACCCACCATCGTTGCTCTACCGCTGATAATAGACGCATTCAAGCTGAAATTAACGAGGGAAATTCCCGATTTCGACTGCGACCTCTCGATAGACCGCAGGAATCTGGCAATTCGGCTGGGTAAGGTCACGACCGTTCGTCTTTATTTACCGTTGACGGTGTGTTCCTGGCTTGCATTCATCCCTATTCTGTTCTTAGACGTCCCCCACATTGGGTTCGGTTTGTTAGCTATTCCGGTATTCTTCACTGCAAAGAGCCTAATCGCGGTGCAGAGAGGCGAATGGAAAACCGCAGAAGGACTCAGCGCCATAACTAAAAACGCATTCACTGGTATGATACTGATTCCCGTTGCGCTTACCGGTATTTTTGTTCTTAAGATTGTGTTATCGGGGTAAGATTCCACCGCAGAGCACACGGAGCACGCAGAGGCATCAGAAAGAATAATTTTTGATAATCGGACGCAGATGAACGCGGATAATCCTGATTTTAAATTTAATTTGATTTTGGCACTAAACCGGAAGTTAAACGTAAGGCATTTGATAATTTGAGGAAATAGTTTTCTGCGTAAATCCGTGTAAATCTGCGTCCTAAATAGGTAGAAGTTTATACTTTATACACCACCAGAAAGCCTAAACAATGATTGGAACAGTCTTAAAACTCTGCGTACTCGGCGCTCTTCGCGGTGATAAATCACTATTACCTTTACTTGAATCTCCGCATATACCTCCGTTCCACAAACTTCTTCACCCGGTATGCGAGGACCTTGAACATCATTCCGCTAAAATACATCACCGCTTTATCGTTACCGAGCGATATAAAAGCTCTGGGGTTCTGTATCGTGTTCTTTGCCCGGTATCTCTTCAATTTTTTCCCTTCTATCGTTCTGATTATATTCTCCGCAGCGAGTTTACCCTGTCGTTCCGCCTCCTCAACATTCTGACCTGAACGAATACCGCCGCTTTCGAAGTATGCCGTGTCTCCAACTGCAAATACATTCTTCATACCTTCCACACGAAGATACTGGTCCACTTTTAGCCAGCCCTTCTCCTTTGGAATATCAAGTTTCTCTATGAGGCTGTTTGGTTTTATTCCCGCCGTCCAGATAATAACGTCGTAAGGGAGTTCCGTGCCGTCTGTGAACGTTATCTTGTGCTCGCTTACTTCTTGCACTGCCGTATCTGTCAATATTTCAACACCGCTATCAGAAATGATTTTTGCTGCATAGTTTGATACGGCCTCCGTAGGAAAAGCGGGCAACACCCTCTGCATGAGTTCCACAAGATATATTTTCGCTGATGCTCGGTCCCTAAAGTTAAAGTAATCAACCAATTCACCGGCAACTTCTACCCCGGTCAACCCGGCGCCAATAACTGCAATATTGATTTTCTTGGAGTAATCCAGTTTGTCAAGTGCATTTTTCGTCTCTATCGCGCCTTTTAAGGTATTAACAGAATATGAACGCTCTTCGGCACCCGGTATTCCAAAAAAGGTCTGTTCTGCACCGATAGAAATAACGAGAAAATCGTAAGGTATTTCTCTTCCCTCGCCTTTATCTTCGGTCTTCACCTTTTTCGCTTCAAAATCAATATTTACGACCGCTTCATTTACGAATTCCGCATTTATTCTTGCTGCGAATTCATTTAAATCCCCTGATATCTTCTCTGCCGTAACTTTTCCACTCAGTATCTCCGGGTGCGCGGCTTGATATTCAAGTCGCGTTCGGCGGTCAATCATTGTTATATCAAGCTCTTTTGAGCGTTTTCGCAGCTCGCTTAGCTCGCTTGCGACTTCTACGCCTCCAAATCCGCAGCCCATGACTACTACTTTCATATTGATAGTGATTTTACTTCCTCCTTCTGAGCATCTTGAGTTTATTCCAATCTTATAGCGGGTATCCAATCGTAGTACGTTTTTCCATTGGCATCTATGAACTCTGTGCAGTTTATACAGCCATTCGCGGTTGGCAGTGAAGGCGTATGATGAATTTGCGGATAAGAGCCGGTTATTATCGTGTAGTTGTAAGTTTCATTTGCTACAAGCATGAGGGTTTTATTGAAAGAGATTTTGTGCCAGTCGCCTACATAGCCGTTCCAGGTTGCATTTGTGTCTAACGAAGAGTTCCATATTCTTGCATATTCTGTATGTCCGCCTGTGCCTGGGCATGGATAGGTGTAAAGTTTGGATACCTCAATTGTTACATTTAGCGTGATTGTGCCATTGTGGGTGCCGGAGATGCTTGGGTATGAATTTTTTGGCTGCCCGGTGTCAAAAATAGCCGTGATTTTATCATAGAAACTTGTATCAAAAAGGTCTTCTTCTGTCAACAGTTTATCGGTATATCCCATTTCATAGTGCACTCTCGCATATTCTAAGGTTGAAGAGATTTCAAGATGAGGATTATGAATCCATTTCATATCTGACCTCTTAAAAGATTCTCTTACCATTTCTACACCACATCCCGTTTTCCTAGCAAATATCTCAGCAGCCTCGTCCGGATGTGCTTTGTTGTATTCAGTAGCGTTTATATGTGTTCTGATTATTTGCTCTACTATTTCTGGATGCACTCTTATCAGCTCCCCACTCACCAACAGGCAGCAGCATGCGTGATTTGGCATCATTTCCCCTGAAAGGACTACTATTCTCCCTGCCCCTTCCATTTCTATTATTGTGGGACTGGGACTTGGCAGGAATACACCGTCCACCGTTCTCGCTTCTATCGCAGATATTGCTTCTTGTGATCCCATCGGTATTATATCCACATCCTTCACGGGGTCTAACCCATTATCCTTCAGCCATTTCTTTAGTATAATATCTTGAACGGACCCAGGTGGGAAAGTAACGATTTTCAGCCCTTTTATGTCTTTTGCAGAAGTGTAATTAGCAGCAAGTTCAGGCAGAAGCACGAGAGCAGAACCATTTATCTGAACAGCAGCAACTATTTTCGCATCCAATCCTTTGTCTATTGCGGAAATAGGTGGAGCGACTCCAACATACGCAACATCTATATCCCCTACCATCATCGCAGTCATCTCCGGCGGACCTGAAGGGTATTCCGTATCCATAACTTTCTCGAGCCCAAATCTCGCAAGGTCTCTCTCCCACCATCCCTTCTCCATTGCGGTCATGTGTGCGAGATGATGAGTGCTCGGTTGATAACCAATGCGAATCATTGAAATTGGTTTTATATAATTCTCAAAAGGTTCCGTCAGCGGATAACTGTCATTGTCTGAATTTATACTGTAAGGTGTATCCCAAATTCCACTTCCATCTATCTCTTCAGCATCTGGATATTTTTCTTTGTAGTCATCCCAGTAGTTACCTAAGTAGTTTGTGTAAGTGCTACCGTTGTAGTTGTAAGTTATTTTTGAAGTTGAGTTCCAGATGTTGGTTGATTCAGAAGAATACACGTTGTCAGTGTTGTTTACGAAATCGTTGAGATAGATTTTGTTGCTGCTGGAAGAGGAGAGTTTGATGCCATATTTGTTGTTGCGGGCATTGTTTTCTGTGATGGTGTTATTGCTGCTGGAAGAGTAGAGCTTGATGCCGTAGTCGTTGTCGCTGGCATTGTTACCTCTAATGGTGTTGTTGGTGGAAGAGCCGAGCAGGATGCCGGTCCCGTTGTTGTTGCTGGCATTGTTGCCTGTAACGGTGTTATTGCTACAGGAAGAGTAGAGGTAGATGCCGTTCCAGCCGTTGTTGTTAGCAATGTTGCCTATAATGTTGTTGTTGTCGCGGGAAGACACGAGGAAGATGCCGTCGTGGCCGTTGTTGTTAACAATGTTGCCTGTAATAGTGTTGTTGCTGGCAGAGGAGAGCCAAATGCCATTCCAGACATTGTTGCTGGCATTGTTTTCTGTAATGGTGTTATTGCTGGAAGAGCTGAGCACGATGCCGTACCCATTGTTGCTGGCATTGTTACCTGTAATGGTATTGCAGTTTGAGATTACTTTAATTCCAGCATTTCCCCACGAACTGTTGGAGTTAGTTGCCTTGAATCCCTCAAGTGTAATTCCATCTGCAGAAAGCGTAATCGCACTTCCGCTCCCACCTGCATCCACAACTGGCTTTCCGCCGCCAGTGTCCCCCCCCCTTAAAATGAGCTGCTTTGTCACATCCACATTCTCATCATAAGTTCCGGAATCTACCGTAATCGTATGCCCATCTAAAGTATCAGAATCGTCTATCGCAGCTTGAATCGTTGAGAAGTTCTCCTCGGTGTTTATGTTGTGGACAGGGAGAATCTGAGGCATTAGCCAACCATTTTCACTCATGTAAGGATACTTATCCCTTGCGGCTTCAGGTATAGGATAGGGAGTGTCATCTATTCCATCGCTTCCAGGCTGGTCTTGACACGGCCCACTATATTTATCTTCTCCAGTATAATCACTCCAATAATTACCACCAGAGGGATAGCCATTGTCCCAAATGTTTGTCCCGTTATTGTAAGCTTGTTCTATGTTATTAATGAAATTGTTGTGATAAATTTGGTTGTAATTGGAAGAATGTATCCTTATACCATGATAACAGTTTGCGATAGTGTTTCTTGACATGATATTACTGTTTGATTCCTTAGATACCGTAATAGCTATGGAGATTGGGCTTCCCCACCCACCTGATAAATTAAAAATCTTGTTGTTAGTCACGATATTATTATTTGAACATCCTTCTAAGGAAATCCCATATCCGCTTTCTGATATACTGTTGTTATCAATAATGTTTTCCTTTGAATCGCTCAACGCAATGCCTTCCTTTTCAGCGTTCGCAATAGTGTTGTCACTCAAGTTATTGTTAATAGAGTCCAATACATAGATCCCGGAAATTAGATAAGAGGGTTCGTAATTTGACACATCGTTGTTGATAAATTTAGTGCTGGTCACATTTCGTAAATAGGCACCAAATGCCCTATTGTTTATATCATTTTGAGTAATCGTGTTGTTCTTTGAATTCAAAGAATAAATGCCAAAAAGGTTGTTTGTTATGTTGTTATTTTTGACTAAATTATTATCGGAAAAGAGTCGCACTCCGGCATCAATGTAAGGCTCTTTACCACTATTTTTAATTTTGAAGCTTTCTAAAATACAGCCATCAGCATAGAAACTTATCGGGCTCCCTTCCCCGCTTGCATTCACAACAGGCATTCCTATGCCAGTGAGATTAAGCTGTTTATCTACATCTACATTCTCATAATAGGTTCCGTTGTAAACAATAATCGTATCCCTTGGCAAAGCTATATTTACGGCATCTTGTATTTTTGTGAAATCTGCGTAAGGAAAATCTTGCAAATCGTCATCTACATACCATGTCTTTGCGGATGCAGTTCCTACAAAACATAAAAACAAAATCGCCGCACAGATAATCAAGATCCCATATTTTTTATCCATTTTTTATCCCTTCGAGGCTGTCCCCCAATTAATTATCAACATGGACACTTAAAGTTAATTATTGCGTGAACACGTAAAAAGTTCCCTACTTTTGATACCGAATTAGCTACTAACATTCTAATCGTACTGATAATCGGCACATCCCTCTCCAACTTACCCCAGATTACCTTCAGATTGTGCGCTGTACATACCAGATTA
>QBUL01000153.1 GCA_013180605.1 Candidatus Methanophagaceae archaeon GoMg1
ATTCAGAAACAATAAAAATGCGAAAGTTAATTGGCAATTCACTGCCGAGGATGCCAGGATAAAGTTATCTCGCCTTTATCCGACACTTGAAAGTTGACGCGACACTAGTTTCGCTGACATTATTCCGGATAGCGTTGGCGTTGATATTAAGGAAGACATAGAGCTTGCACGCCTCTTCTTCCACTGGTGGACCTGGTTTAGAAAGAATGGCACAGTTGTTCCGCTCTTAGCCGATGTGGATATGGAATTCAATGGTCACGAGGTTGAAAAGGCAGGGAACTATTCAGATTATACTTTTGCAGCCAGTGTCAATTTTCCTGCTGGATTGTATAGCTATGACGTGACACCCTATATTGAAACAGGCGATAATGTGGCGACAGTGAGGATGAACCGCCCGGCTGTGGACTATATTACCGGAACAGCAGGGACGGAGGGCTTGTGCCTATTGATGATATACCGGGATGAAGATGAGCTGCTGACTAAATACTGGATTAATGAGGGTGCCGACCTGATTAAGGCTAAAAATAAGGGTTCTTATAATAGTGGTCTTCCATTCGATAAATGTATCGTAAACGCTATTTTTGAGGGTGTTGAACAAGAGGACCTGGAAAAGGGAAATACAACGCTGTTAACGGTTCTGGGTGGGCTCAAATCATATCCGCTATGTGAAGATGCAAATGGAGAAGGGGACGCACTTAGGTTTAATGTTCATTCGGTAGGTTCTCTTATAGGAGGTCCCGACCTCACGAGTCATTGGCAAGGAGTAGGTACAGGTGGTAGTGGGATGGCACTTACCGAAAACAAGTGGGAAGATGCTACCGATTACTTGCGCGAAGGAGCTAACCTTGTAGAAATCCAGAGCAAAGGGAATTACATGTGGCCAGCTAATGCAATCCTTACTATAACATATCCACCAGACCTTGTGCCATCATTGGAAAACGCACCTTCAAAAGTAGTGGTAGGGAATTTGTATGATATATCGGTGGTTATAAGAAATGAGGGGAGGAGCAAGGCAAAAAACTTCAACGTCAGTTTCTATGTTGATGATGGAGAGCCGTTAGAGCAAAAGGAGCACGTTGATATGGTAGAAGGTGAAAAAAGCACAACTGTCTATTTCCCATGGACTGCGCCATGTGCAGTTGGAACTATTAATCTTACGGTTGTCGTCGACCCGGATAATGACATAGAGAAGCTAATAAATAGATATAGGAATGGAGAGAGTAACAAAAGCAATGTCGACACAATCTCCATGACGGTTGGATTAGGTGAAATCATACCGCCTACATCTTTTGTTATCAATGGATGGATTGAATATGAAAACGGCACGGCGTGCAACGCTCCAAGCGTTAGTATAGCGAATACAAATACAAGCAAGGAATGGATTGCTGAAACATCTACAGCTTCAAGTTATTATCAACTCATAGTGGGTAGTGATGACGTAAGTGTGGGTGATCTGCTTCGCTTCAATACTTCAGGAGACTCGCAGTCCAAAATTGTTGAATACATGGTAACGCAAAGCGAGATCACCAATGGAGGAATCTTTGATTTCAACATCTCGCTTGAAATAGTAGCACAAATCTTCGACACAAGCTCGCCTGAAAATCCATATCCAAGCATCTTCGGCACGCATAAAGGGACTATCGTGCTTAATCATACCATTAACGTCAATAAGATATACACATACACATGTGTTGGAACTGGAGGGCATACCGAATATGTTGAGATTTCAAATGAATCGGGAATAGTAGCAGTTGGGCAGTGGGATGGCTACGAAGGAGACTGGCATAACATAAGCTTTTCTCCTTCTTTTAGAATGCTCGCAAGTCACACTTACAATTACACGATACACACGGGTTCATATCCGCAAATAATCCACAAGCAAAACCATACAACGTTCAATGGTTACATTAATTGTACATCGTTCATTGATGCAAATGGGAGGAAGTATAATGATTGGATACCTGCGATAAGACTGTGGAAAGGATGAAAGAAAAGTGTAATTGGCGAGGAATCAGCACTTTATTAATAATAACGGTATGTTTAGTGAGCGTAATGAGCCCTGCGATGACGCAGACCTCTTTTTCTTTGTTCAATAATGCGAGCAATGATACTGATGGAGAAATACCCGAACCTACTTCTACCCCAACCCCTTCACCTACGCCCACCTCCACTCAAACTCCAACGCCAGGTCCATCATCCTCACCTACTCCCTCGCCTACCCCAACACCCTCACCCCCACCAACCTCCTGTCCAACACCGTCTCCAACCTCTATACCCACTCCTTCGCCCACTCCAACTCCATCTCCCTCGCCTACGCCGTCTCCAGCACCAACGATGCCACCCACTATTATATCTTTTGCCCCAGATTCGCCCGTTTACGATGTAGAAGGAGCAGCAAGAACCTTCAACATTACAATAGACCAGGCAGTGAACGTTAGCTGGCTGATAAATGGAACAGGAGTTTTCCACCAGACCAACATAACAGAATCGGCTTACACAAACATAAGCGCAGCCGCAGGCACATGGAATGTCTCTGCAATCGCAATAAATCACAATGGAACTGCCATGCAGAAATGGGATTGGATAGTAACAGCTCCGCAACAACCAGCAGCACCTAATATTATATCTCTCGCTCCAGATTCCCCTGTTTATGATATTGAAGGAACAGCAAGAACATTTAATATCACAATAGATCAAATCGCTAATATCACATGGTTGATAAATGAGAAGGAAGTACTGATAAATGAAAGCGAGAGAGAGGCTTCTTACACGAACAATAGTGCGATTGCAGGTGTATGGTATGTTTCCGCAATTATACCAAACACAAATGGCACTGTCATACAAACAGGGATCTGGAATGTATCCTCGCAAGCAATGCCTGCACCAACTCTCACACCTGGTCCAACACCAACCTTTACGCCCAAGCCAACTCCAACTCCATCTCCTGCACCCACACAAACCTTAACTTCGGGTGCTCCACCTTCAATACCCTTTTTGATTTATGGTTTTGTGTCCTATAAAAACGGCACTGCATGTAACGCGCCTTTTGTGGCTGTAACCAATACCAACACAAGTGAGGAGTTCATCGCAGAAAATCGCACCAGTGTATCGTTCTACCAGCTCGCAACGAGTTCCACGAATGTAAGTGTAGATGATGTGCTGCAAATAGAAGCAAGTAAGAATGGAATATCAGTTGGAAATGCCAGTCACATCATAACAGACGATAATATCAGTCAAGGCATAATCGAGGTGAACATCAATGAAGGAATGCCGGATTTAACGATAAGAAACCTAACTATTGATACCGACTACCCAATCGCTGGCGAACTCGTCAACGTAACAGCTACAATTGCAAACGATGGGAGTGCAGATGCCAATAGTAATGCGTTATTTTATGACGAAAAGAACCTCTCTATTTTTAAGTTTTATTGGAATATTTCAGGTTTTCAAAATAATGGGAATGATACCATAATTCAACCCGGCGCACTTAAAATAAGAGTTCATTTCATTGACATGGGAATACAAGGAGAAGGCTCTTATGTTAAAGTCTATAATGAAAATAACACCGTAATTGATAAGTTTGCAGCAACAAATCAAACGGATTTCTGGACTCACTGGAGCACCGCTGAAAAAATAAGAATGGAGTCGCACGCAACTGACCATCTCTACTTTATGATTGACAAATATGAGGTACTGTTTGCAAATAAAACCGTCTCTCTTGGCGCTGGACAATTTACTGACGTCAAGGCAGCATGGAATGGATCTGCATGGCTAAATAGTGCGGACATCGCATCCGGGAACCACATTATCCGTGTGGAAGTTGCTCCCGTAATGAACGAATCGAATACGGAAAACAATAATATGAGCATGGCGGTAACAGTGAAACCCGTTAGCATTGACCTTGAAGTAACCAATATCTCTCTTGACAAAACTCCGCTTGATGGTGACCTCGTGAATATAACCGTCGCTGTTATAAACAATGGAGTCGAAGATGCAATCAACTTCACAGTTATATTCAAGGACGGAATCGGCAAAGGGAACATAAGTGGTGAGGTGTTCAACGAAACTATTATTTTGTCCTTAGGTGCTAACAACTCAACAAATATCACTACATCCTGGAATGCTACTTTTGGTTACCACACCATGACCGTGATGGGGAATCCAGAAAATGCTATTCCAGAACTCACTGAAACAAATAATCAGAAAAGCATATCGGTATGTGTAAATGCTTCTCGTGACTTCGCAGTCACGAATATATCGTTTATCAGTACAATAAATAATAAATCTGTTGACCCTACAAATCTAACAACTGGTAAACTGATTTTTATAAACGCCACTGTAAACATAACAAATCTTGCGAACCGAGATGGAAGTGTCGAAGTAAGCTGCTATCTGGATAATACTTCTCTGCTCAATACAACCACGGTACAATTCGACACAAATAATGGGACTTCGTATGCAATATTTGAGTGGAGAGCAGGTATTGTTAAAGGTCACATCATAACCGTGATTGCCGATCCGGACAATGAAACAGTTGAACTCAACGAATCGAATAATATATTTAGCCAATCGATTTATGTGGACGCTCCTGACTTAACTATGATGGATTTGACTATTGTAGGCTACGAATTTTGTCCAACTATGACTGCTCCTGCTTGTAACTACCTGAACATTGTAACGGCTGCGATTGTGAATAAAGGGAATGTAAGTGCAAACACCAGCGTTGAGTTCTATGCCGAAAAGGATATATCTATAATTAGATTGTTTGGTGGATACAACAAATCAAGAACTGATGTTATAACACAGCCGGAGGCAAATAAAATCAGGGTTCATTTTAGTAGTATAATTATAAGTCCAGGGACAAATTCGTATGTTACAATATTTGATAAAGATAACAATACCGTGGGCACGATCACCGTTGATAAGTCCGAGGATTATTGGTGTAATTGGGTAGGGGGCGATACCATCAAGATATACTCACACAGTGGGTCAGCTTCAGGCAATATTACTTTCCTCATAGACAAATATGAGTATGCATTTGCAAATACCACTATATCGCTGAGCGGTAATGACTCCAAGATTGCCAACAGCACATGGTATGCATTAGCAGCCACCATTACAAATGAAACAAATCTTAGCAGAGGGGTAATGCTTGGAAAGTACAACATTTCTGTAATTGCAGACCCGGGCAGCAGGGTAATCGAATTAGATGAAACGAACAATAAAACCATCTGTGAGGTGTATGTTTTTCCTTCCTGGGACTTCGAGGTCACAAACATAACGTTTATACCTGAAAACCCAAGGGAGGGCGAGGTAGTGACCATCAATGCATCTATAAAGAACCTTGGATTCAGAAGCATAAGTACCACAGTTGCGTTTTACGTGGATGGCAATCCGCTTGCAATTAGGGATGTGTATGCTGATGGCAATAAAACGAATTATGTCGAAGCGAATTGGACTGCTGGACCAAGTTTTTTTCATAGAACCCCCGAACATAATATAACGGTCTCAGGCGACCCAGACAACAAAATAACAGAGAGTGATGAATCAAATAACAAAATGTCTAAGTTAATAGCTCTGATACCATCAGCCAATCTGACAATCGTGAATCTTACTTTTGACCCTGCAGATCCGATTGTAGGCAGTCCAGTCAAAATAAGTGCTACAATTATGAATGAAGGGAACGCAAGCGAGAACTGCACCACCTGGTTTTATCTCGGGAATTACCTTGATTATGAAACCTACAATTGGAAAGATACCCCTAGGCTGTATAACAAAACAATAACATATCCAGGAGCATACGCAATACAAGCTCATTTTGAGTATGCCAATAAATCCGGCTATGAACCTCGTATAGAAGTTTATGACGGTGATAATAACCTGGTTGAGGGGTTTACTGAGGACTTAGACGACCAATGGACCATTTGGTGTCGAGGTGATACCATCACGATAAAAGCCCATAATTATAAATGTGGATATATCGACAAATACAGGGTGCCGCTTGGAAATAAGACTGCGAACTTAAAACATGGGGACTCTGTGGACTGCATCATAGTCTGGAATGCAACACAAGGAAATCATACATTGTGGGTGCAAGTCAATGACAACATAACTGGCAGAGATGTGTTCGTGAGTGGAACAGACCTTGCGGTAGTGAATGTCTCGGTCGTCAAGGATCAATCAGTCGTCAATGATGTGTGGGATGGAGACCAGGTGAATGTTACAGCAAACATAACAAACATAGGGAGAAGGGATGCAGGTAATTTCACCGTTAACTTCACGGACAATGGTGAATTGTTTAATGTGACAGATGTAAGTGGTCTTTACGCAGGAGATTCAATAGATTTAGTAGTGAGTTGGAACGCGAGCTTGAAAAGTGGAACCGAGGTCGCTTACAATCACACTATACAAGTTAAGATTGACCCGTGCAATAATACAGAGAACAGTGATGAAAACGATTGCAATGACACAATAGTGCATGTAAAACGTTCTTGTGATTTCTCTGTCACGAGTATATCGTTCACAGCTAATAGCACCTATATTAACTCCTCAGAGCTCGTGCTCGGTGAGCTTGTAACCTTGAACGCCACCGTAAACATAACAAACCTGGCAAATAGCGGCGGAAACGTTGACGTGGGCTTCTATCTTGATGAGATTGACGATAAACATCTGATTAATAAAACGTTTGTCAACAAAACTTTTGACAAGGGTTTAGGTAATGGAACAGTGCATGCGAGTTTAGATTGGTGGGTGGTGAATCTTGATGACGATGTGAGTGTTCTTGGCGACCACAACATAACGGTGATTGCGGACCCGGAGAACAAAACGATTGAACTAGATGAAAACAACAATGCATCCCGTCAGGAGATTCACGTAAAAGCACCTGACTTTGCGGTCACTAACATAACCTTAGTTCCTGTGAGCCCTGAAGAAGGAAAACTCGTGGATATTACAGCAACTGTGATTAACAATGGTGATAAGAACGTGAGCAATGCCATCGTGACATTTGTTGACAAATGGAAGAATAATGAATTTCCAATCACTAATTTAACAACCTCCCTTAACATCAGTGAGAATAAGAGCATCTCTGTAAACTGGACTGCAATACCGGCTGGTTCACATGAAATAACCACGAGCATCGAGGCAGAAAATGTTCCAAAACACGATTTAACCAAAATAATAGTAGTACGTGGTGCCGACCTCACCGTTTCCAACCTCTGGCTAACGGTAAACGGCACCGAGGTCACTGACAATGGTACCATAAAACACGACGATGTCCTGAACATTACCGCAAATATTACCAATATCGGAATAAGACCTGCAAATGGTTTCAATCTAAGTTTCTTCGTTGATGATATTCTTTTAAACGCGACATTAAACGCAGTGCTTATAGACATCGGTCAAAAAGACTCAATAAATGCCTCTGCAATTTGGAATGCCACTGTTGGCAACTACATGATTAAGGTAGTTGCAGACCTTGGGGATAAGATAGCAGAGACCAATGAATCTAACAATACAATGTCAAGAAGCGTGGGGGTGCAAGGAGCCGACCTATTGGTCTCAAATGCAAATATAACCTTCATGGTCATACCTCCAGAAAACGCAACTAACGTCAGCACAACCAATGCCGCCAGCAATGCGATATTTGATACCGATATCGTGATGATTAATGCGACAATTGCAAATCAGGGGATATTGCCGGCTGAGAACTTTACCACTCCTATTTTCTATGAGTATGCAAGTCTCGAAGGCTTTTCAAGAGCAGCGAGCAGTATGGGCTATTGCGGTAAAAAACTACCTGAAGAGTGTTGGCAATGGAAAAATAGAAGCTACGATGGTGCGGAGTGCATACTTGTCTATATCGAGGATAAGGCAGTGAATATTAATAACAATCTCAAAATATTTGATAAAAATGATAATGTAACTGCAAGTCCTACTAAGTCCGGCTGGATTCCTGTGCGTGGTGACACAGTAAAAATACATTATAACGATGTTCATGGAGTAGGTTTTAACATACACTTTTATGCAGGCAATATAACAAAAATCCAGAATCTATCACTCTACCCTAATGAATTGATGAATGTTTCCATGATACATAGCGTAAGCAATGGCAATCATCAGGTAAGAGTGTTCGTGGACCTGGAAAACAACGTTACAGAGCACGACGAGGGCAACAACATTGCAAGCAAGATAATGCATGTAAACCCATCCAGAGATTTCACTGCTGATATGCGATTGTTTCACAATGGAACAGAGATAAGTGCCAATGATACGGTATGGGACGGCGATACTGTGATGATTAATGCTACCGTTGGTATGAGAATAAATGAAAGCGACCCTTATAACAAACCCAGAAAAGGAATTGTTGAGGTTGAAATTATCAATGAGCATGAATGGGTCAATGTTTCCCCACGCTACGAATTAACCGACTATGGATATGCCCAGGTCATCACGTATCCGAGCGCAGATGCCATACGTGTGCACTTCGCTGAACTGGATCTCCCATCAAATGGATTTGTCGAGATTAAAGATAAAGAGGGGCGCACATGCTGGAGCAAACATAATTTTGAAGGCTCAAATATTAATTCCTCGTGGATAAATAGGGATAAAGTTTATGTTTGTAGGGAGAAGGGACCTTATTATGGACCCGTTGGTGGACGTATTACCTTCGTCATTGATAAATACCAGTACAAGAAATCAAATCACACTGCTGTACCGCTCAATGCGAGTGAAACGAAGAGTATCACACCAGAGTGGAATGTAAGAGCGGGCAATCACACTATGCGAGTTACTGCCGATCCTGAAGACAAAATAGGTGAAATCAACGAATCGAATAACGAGATAAGTAAAACATTGCTGGTGAATGCCAATAAGGACCCAGCCGTTATAGATATAACATTTAATCCAGAAAAGCCGGCAATAGGAAGTGATGTAGCAATAAATGCAATCGTCGCTAATAAAGGAAATAAGACTGCCAATTTCTCGGTTGACCTCTGGGCTGTTAAGACCGAATATCATCCCTTTGAGTCACCTCACGATAGCGATTTCCCATATTGGAGTTGTGAGGGAGAGGTAGGCTGTGGGTGGAAAGGTAAAGGTGAGCCTAAATGGGAAATAAATACTACCTATCCAGAAGCGGATTGGATGGGCGTTCATTTCACGAGAATAAACACAACAACACCTCCAGATACGGAGTGGCGGCGTTTGTATGCGGATGATGAAAAAGATAATAGGATAGAATATTT
This sequence comes from Candidatus Methanophagaceae archaeon GoMg1, assembly GCA_013180605.1. Lineage (GTDB taxonomy): Archaea > Halobacteriota > Syntropharchaeia > Alkanophagales > Methanospirareceae > QEXZ01. Next base: position 9,246 of record QBUL01000153.1, read on the forward strand.
CAACTATTTTGATGAAGCAGATATATGGGTCTGGGCAAAGGGGAACAAAATCAAATTAGAGACATCGCGTGGCAATTCCTCGGTATGGGGCTTCAGCATTGATTATCACAGTTATAAAATCATACTCAACCGCATAGACCTAACCCTTGCCCCGAATGAAACAGCCAATGTTACCGGGATTTTGAAAAATATTCGTGCTGGGAATCGTTCCATGAGTTACACCATACATGCAACTGTGGACATGGGCAACGTTGTCTATGAGACAAATGAATCGAATAATGAAATGATTAGAATCCTCGATATACATGTACCAGACCTTACCGTGCATGAAATTGTATATGAAGGTGAGATAACGGCAAAGATTGAAAATATAGGGTTTGGAGCTGCGCAAAATGTTTCGGTGCGTTTCATGCGTGATGTGAAGTTGAAGTATCCAATGGGGATAAAAGGGGGGTCCTCGGTTCGCTCAATCTCATCTGAGGATGAAGATACAGATGCGATGCGGGTGCATGTTGAATATTTGTATGTGGATGAGGATGAGGATGAAGATAGTTACCTTCAGATTGGCAACGAGAGGTATGAGAAGGATGATAAGGATGGCTTCTGGAGTCCGTGGATGGATGGCGATTCTATCGCGTTATGGTGGGGAAAAGCGGAATTTAAGATAGATAGATATGAGTATGGTGTGGATGAGCGAGTTGGAGACTTCGTCGCCAGGGGACCACCAAAAGGAGTGGAGGTGCCTGATAAGTTTATAGTAGAGAACGAAGCATACAATCTGACGGTGTTTGCGGACCCAGAGAATGAGATAAGAGAGGGAAATGAGGGTAATAATAAGGAAGAGAAGATGGTTGGACCTGATATAACATTTGAATGGCCAGGAATAATCTTCATTAATGAGGAAAGGGATCCTGTAGCACGTGATAAGCTCCTTGCAGATGACAAGTATACGGTAAAGGTTAAAGTTAAAAACAGTGGGTGCCTCCCAGCAGCAAACTTTTATGTTACATTATATCTGAACAAATCAATTAATGAAACGATTTCCTCCTTCCCCAAGTATAAGAACATCTCTCTTCTTAAACCGGGAGATCTAACATCAGTGGAGTTTCCATCGCTGCAGTTAGATAGCGGATTTTATTATGTGAAAGCAGTAGTTGACGAGAATAATAACGTTTCTGAAGTAAATGAAGGTAATAATATTTATCCTCCGTTTCCCAGTAGGGGTATAGAAGTGAAGGTTGCGCCGGAATCGGGGTATAAGGCGAAGGAAGGTTATATGCCGATGTTCAGGGAAGGAGAGACAGAGTTTCACGGCGGAATTATATATGATGCAGAGCATACGAGTGAGCTTAGATCTGGGCAGGATGATGCAACCCTTAACACCACTTTTGGGGACCCAGTTCCAGCAAATGCAACTGTGACACTTGCTCGACTTTATGTATATACAACTATGGGTCATTACGAGGATGAAGAATCTCATTGGATGGCTTTCGTGCCGACTGCAACACAATTGATTGTCACTTTCAATGACATTGAGGTTAAAAATCCAACGATATATCCAGATGTTCCAGATGCAACCAACTGGAATGTAAGCTATGGGACCTATTGCTATAATGTAAATTACGAAAAAGGGAGAGACAATTTGGCGATTGCTACGAGAACGAACTTGCCACAAGGATATGAGTTTGGGATGAATGGGATGGCTCTTCTTATCATATATGGAGATGAAGATGCTCCTCTAATCAGATATTGGGTTGCTGAGGATAGGGATATTATGATGGCAAAGAATAAAGGTTTTGATACGGGCTTAGAATATTCCGAATGCACAAGAAAAGTTAGATTTAATGGCATATCTGACTCTCATTTGGCTAATGCAACGCTGAAAACAGTTTTGGTATCCTATATAACAGAGCAATTATATCCAGAAGCAAAGGAGAAAGCAGATGCGCTCTACTTCAACCCCCCACATGATACCTTCGAACATCCTTATGAGATGGATATACCCCGAGTATCCGGTGGAACTCCACTGAAAGGTCATTGGAAAAAGGTGGGTGGTGATATAGCTCTAACGGATCCATCTCATACAAGCGGTTGGGAATATGTGGATGTACAGGATGTCACAAATACCGCAGGGATACAGAGCAGAGGCGCATTTATGGGTGTTGCTCATGCAATATTAAAATTGACATACTACCCAGACCTTGTTAGACCTGACTTGCCTTCAGAGGTGGAAGTAGGAGAATCTATACCCGTGGTTATAAGAAATAGAGGAAAGAGTGATGCACGACATTTCAATGTTAGCTTCTATATGGATGGAGAAGAATTGAAAGATAAAGAGCAGCACGTTGGCATAGTGAGAGGAGTAGAAAATCCAGATAGCAAAAACTATGAAGAATTGACTTTCCCGTGGGTACCTTCACAAGATGATGTCGGGCGGCATGTGGCATTGAATGTTTCCGTTGACTCAAGAAGTAACGTAACAGAACTGCATGAGAACAACAATGACGCCACAAAGAACGTAACAGTTGCGGAAAAACGTGAGGAAGAGTTACCTTGGTCTCTTCGTGGAGGAACTGGAGGCTCAGGTGGTGGCAGGGGAGAGGGAACAGGCACAGGTGAAGGTGCTGATGAAGGAGGGGGAGCAGGGACACAGGGAGGTGGAGAAGGTGCTGTGGGTGAAAGAGGAGGTAAGGCAATTACCGGGCGGTTGATGAAAGGCAGTGTAGCGCCGAGCGAAGCAGAAGGAGGTGGAAAAGGTGAAGAGTTCTCGATGCTTGGGTTGTTGCTTCGGTTAGGAATGCTTGTAGCGGCTGTTTTTCTCCTTTTCATTGGCTATTTGCTCGAGAGGCGGAGGCATTTATTCTAAATTATCAGTAATACTGCGATGAACAACACATCTATGACAAACGTTGTTCCAGCATTTATCGCAACCGTCTTGCTCCCTAACTTGGGTCCAAACAGCGACACGTGCAGTGGCAAAGAATGTTTTACAAATCTCGCCGAGAATGAGACCACATTGCCCAGTAATAGGGCGATAAGCACACCTTTTGGCGAAATCAACCCTTCACCCAGAAGACTGCCCGCGAGGATTAACCCGGCATAAGTGTTCACAATCTCGGTTGCACTGATTAGAACGACCTCGCTTTCCAATCCCAGAATGTTTGTGAGAGGCCCCAAAATTGTAGAAAATGAGTCGAACAAGTTCAGTTCCACCGCCACAGATACCAGAAATAGGGTGATGAACATCGTAGGCACAATCCGTTTGAGCATTTTGTAGGTGCTCTTAGCGCTTTTATTCAATGCGCTTTTATTATCCCCAACCGAAGCACGAACTTGATCAAGATTGGTGGATAACTGGGGTTTAGAAAAGGTTTCAGCATCTTTTAGCCATATTCTTGCAAGGAATATTCCAAAACACGTTTTCAAGAATGCCGCAAGCCCCACCAGACACACATAGAGTACCCCAGTAGCGAGACCGAGAATGGGAACCACCACGGGTATGAAATACGGGAAGAGATGGGATAGATTGCTTGGAAAAGAGCTGATTAACGTGGTTGCGATTACCTCTCGCTCAGAAACAATTTTCTCGTTCAGCCCATCTGATAGCATGGAGAAACCCGCAGTAGTGCTAAACGTGCACGTTACCACCGAGAGAGCAGATAGCGTGCTGATGTTCGCTTTACTGGAAAGTGGTTTGATCAGCCTGTCAAACTTTTTCATCAGCCCGATGTTAACTGCGAAACTCGTTACAAGGATGCCTATGGCTATGACAGGAACAATCCTTCCCATCCAGTAAAGGGCGTATATCAGAGAATCGGGTATAATCTGGGCAATCATTTTAATTTATATATTCACAATTTCTCGTGAAAATCTGTGTAATCTTGTGGTTAATAAATGAACTCACCTATTTCACTTCTTCACCCGCCTCCTTCACAGAAACAGATTCTTTCCATTCTTTTTCTACCTCTTTCACCTTTGCACCCCATGCTTCAACATCCTCTCTGGCAAGGACTGTTATCTCACCTCCTTGATACTCGCCCTCAACAACTCCAAGCTTCTCTTCCATCAAGCCTTCTAAGTCCAAGTAGGATTCCTTCAGTTTCTTGAGCATTTCTTCGTCTGGCTTCCAGAGTTCTCGCTCCGCAGCTTCAATAAGTCTTCTTGTCATTTCTTCCAATGCATAAGGATTATTTTCCTTGAACCATTCCCGCATCTTCTCATCGGTTACAAATGTCCTGGTTATTTCGTCATAAATCCAGTTTGCAACGAGCTTTGTCGTTGCACTCCAGCCATAGACATGGTCCACTCGTTTTGAGATGTCTCCAGCGCCCTTGTAGCCATGCCGCTTCTTCCCTTCTATCCATTTTGGATTTAACAATCGTGTTCTGACAACCCGCTCAATTTCTTCTTTCATGTCTCGAATCGCGGGTCTGTCTATGTCTCTGGTATCCCCATGATATACCTTTACATCTTTTCCCGACATACCCTTTGCTGCAATTGTGAATCCACCCTGATAGCCAAAATAACAGCAGCAGTCAAGAATATCAAATTCATCAGACTCGTGTGCCCGATATGTTATCTCTACGTTTTTCAATAAATCCGCAAACTCTGCATGACTCGCTTCCCCAAACGCTTCTTTTCCATACGCATACCCGCTCCAGTCAATGAATACATCTCCAAGGTCCTTGTCTTCCTTCCATGCAGATGCGAACACCGCAAGATTTACGCCAGTGCCATAAGTCCCTGGTTTTGAACCGAAAACACGGTAAGTTGCTTTTCTTTTTGCTGTTTTTTCGTCATAATCAGATTGCTCAAGTAATCTTTCTATCGTTTCCATCGTGTGTTTCTTGACATAATTCATTTCAACTGGCTCATCCAATGCCGCGATTTTTTGTGCCGCCTCGTCAATCAATTCCATAATGTTCGGGCAGGCATCACGCACTATTCCACTAATCCTTACCGTGCAGTCTATTCGCGGTCTATTCAACTCATTCAGCGGTATCACTTCCACGCTTCTAACAGTGCCATTCTCGCTCCATACTGGTCGTGCTCCCATAGTGTAAAGAATCTGGGATACCTCTTCTCCATCAGCACGTAAAATATCAGAGCTAAACAATATGAATCCGATGTTCTCAGGATACTTTCGCTCTTCACAAAGGTAACCCTCCAACAATGCGTCAGCAAGTTTTACGCCAATTCTCCACGCTGCCTCCGTGGGAACCTTCATCGGGTCTATGGAGTAAAAGTTTCTCCCGGTAGGCAGAACGTCTATCTTCCCTCGTGTTAGTGTTCCAGACGCTCCCGCTTCGATATGTTCGGAGTTAAAACCACGAATGAGATTGGCTATCTCATCATCCACACCTTGAACAATCTTTGGAATGAGCGATAATCCAAACTTAACCGCATTTACTAATTCATCTGAATCCTTTTTGAAGTCGCATCCTATCACTTCTTTGCATGTTAATAGTATTTCCTCGTCACTGATAACTTTCTCTATTTCTGTAGTTAACACCCCTGTTTCTACATCTGAAAGGAGCAGGTCCATGATTTTAACACCCCTGGTCGTGCTTTCATCTAACAATTCTCCATTCGTTTTTCCAAATTCATTATTTAACGCAGTCGGATTTTCAACAATTTCGTCATAATCTAAACCCATGCACTCAAGGATGCATCTTCGAATAGAAGGATGCTCACCGACATCGAATCTTAATATCGAAACCAGCAGATTTGCAAGTTCCTTGCCTCGCGGCGCCTTACCAAGAATGTGTAAACCATCCCTTATCTGTGTCTCCCTCAGAAGTGTTAGTTGCCCGTGTAAGTAATCTATAAATTCCTCTGCATCTTTAAATTCCTTGAATAAATTCACTTCTTTCGCTTTTCCCTCGATTAAATGCACTAATGAATGAAGTCTTGCTTTGTCATTCATGCTCTTTGCTTTGTTGTATTCAGCAAGTAAATCACTCAGTTCTTCAAGACCCTCATATAGTCCTGATGGTGCCATTACTGGAATTAAGTGGTCTATGAGGGTAGCATATCCACGGCGCTTGGCTATCGTCCCTTCCATCGGGTCGTTTACAATGTATATGTAGAGATGCGGCATGCTTCCAATTGATAGTTGCGGATAGCACTCGTTTGAGAGTCCGACACTTTTCCCTGGTAAGAACTCTAAGTAGCCGTGTTTGCCAACGTGGACAATCACATCGGCTTTGAACTCTTTTTCTATCCATTTATATACCGCAAGCCACTGGTGTGGTGGTGGGCAGGTTGAGTCGTGCAGTATTTTACACACTTTGCCATCACATCTTGCACCCGCACATCCACGCTTGGGCTGAACACCTAAAAAAACATTGCCAAATTGAATACCTGGAATTACAATCTTTCCCTCGTATAAGCCCATACTCAGTTTTGCCCACTCTGTTTCCTCAGATAGTCCATTTGGATTATTATTTTTTATCTTTGAGAAATCCGAAGCTGGATCGCCCCATGTTTCAATGATTTCTTTCTGAACGCTCACAGGAAAATCACGGAACCACTCAAGATACTTATCGCGATTGAGCATAGCTGCTGCTCCGCCTTTCTTAACTATCTCGGACAGCGGCGTCCATCTGAACTCGTTGATTGCTTTGCGTTCTATGATTGTATCAATCAATTCTTTTCCGTTCTCTGGCAGCCAATCACCTAAATAATAGCCCTCTTTCTCCATTCGCAGAAATATTCGAGCCACACTTTCCAGCGTATCCAATCCAGACCCTGCACCAACAGTTGCTTCTGCACCTTTACAGGGTGGATTGTGTAAAATGAAAGCGACTTTTCGGTCAGAAGTGGGTACATCTTTTAAATGAGTCCATTTTAGACTCCGCTCAACGAGAAACTCGATTTGTTCCTGGACTGGTATGTGTTTGGGGTACACTCCACCTACCGTGGTTTCCGTTGTTTTTTCTGCCGCTCCAATGAGCGTTGGCTCAATGACACCATCAAACTCTGGCATGGCGACACTCGCCACGATCCCCATCGGGTCAAGCCCTTCTTTGCTCTTTCGCCACTCTTCTAAAGTCTGGTAATGAGACCTCACTGCCTGAATGACTGGTACATTCAGTTTCTTTAATATCTCAATACCATCCTTGGACGGGGAATCCCATCCTTCAATAGCTCTCGGCACGAGGAAAAAAACCTGTAAATTGACAAGAAGGTCAATGATGGTTTTTCCATCAACAATGAAATACCTGTTTAAAATGATGTCATTGTTCTCTATGCCAAAATCATTATTCCCAAATCCACTGGAAATTACAGGGAGCACATTCACGCCCTTTCGCTCAAACTCTTTTATCACTGCATCGTATATCGCGGTATCGCCTTCAAGCCAGCTATTTCGATATAACAACAGACCGACAGTATGCTTACCTTTCTTTTTATACCACTTCCTAAAGTCATCCGGCGATTCAAATAGATGCTCGGCGTTGGGATGGTATATCCCATGCCACGGCATCTTTTTTGGTATCGGTACTTCGGCTTCAATTTTACCGCAGTACTGCGCCATGAAGAGCAGAAGATTTTTGGTGTTCTCGAATCCACCATAGATATGGTATTGTTTAGCAATTGCAAACGCATTTAATGGAACATTACTCAAATCACCAGCCATAGAGAAAACCGGAACGTTAACACTCGAAACAACCTCCTGAATCATGTCAAAACTCTCGTCACCTGTATTGACATACAGGAATATTACATCCGCATCTTTTTTCAACCAATGCCAGAATTCTTCTTCAATCCCGCTTGCCTGATATCTTGCCTGCACCTCGAGGTTGTAGCCCTGCGCATTAAGTTCTTGAACCGCTTTGCCAACAGTCTGCAACACGGCTCCGGTATAGCCTTCTATAACCCCTATTTTCGTTTTCATGTTATTTTATTCACTATTTTTATTATCATGTAATCAAACTATTTAAATATATTTGAATAAAAACTAATCGCTTCTTCGGCGAACTTTGTAGCTTTTTCTGCTATTGTCACGTCAAACGAAGCATCGAGTATTTTTGCTTCCACGCCGTGTTTGTATGCATCCCGTGCATCCTTATAAGAAGAAAAACTCCTTTTCACCAAGTTCGCATATTCATCGGTTACACTTCCTTTTAGCTTATCACGCAGCTCCAAAATTTTATTTATCGACTTACAACGTTCATTTAAAAATATTATTGTGTTTTGTACAACTTCTATTATCTCTGTTAGACTGTTGACCTTACCTATTGCCACGACTTGTTTTTTCACAGCATCGTCAACTAAGCTGCGAACATATCCGTTCTTCAGGGTCTATCTCAACGATATCAGAAAGGTCGCTAAAGATATTTTTGCCGCCAGCAGCCATAATCTCCTTATGCCGTCCAGGTCCCGTACCCGCAGCTTTATAATCTGCCCAAGCCTCATAATATATTTTTGGTCTCTTCTCCTCAGGAATATCACATACTCTTTCCTCAATTGTGTTCATGAATCCTTCATAGAAATCGAGGAACTCCCTGGCTTCTTCTCTCTTTCCAAGAACATATCCCAACTTTGTTACCTCTTCAGCGTAAATCTCTGCACGGAAGCATTCAAAGCAAACCACAGAGATGCCCGGATTCAAATCTTCTAGTTTATCTGGAATCTCTTCGCCGTAAGATGCGTATGTAAATACCACATCAAGATTGAGCGCTAACAATGTCTCGTAACCCGTGGACCATACGGAACCAACGTTCGGATAATCAACGAATTCTGGGTAGAACACATCTTTTTGGATTGTATATTTGCCAACACCAACGATTTTATCCGTTGGGCTGAGTGTGCGCATTGGCTCAACCTCGCCAGCGAGGACAACTATCCTCTCTAACGGCTTTTTAACTGTCACTGTTCTATTAGCGGTATCTACGATTGTAAGCTCCTTCTCCCTTCCAAGTATGATTAACTCTCACTCTGAGTTACATCTAACCTATTTTTTTCACCATCGTAGTTTGCATCTGCTAAACGCGTCGGAGCATTGAGTCCCAAGATTATACACTCAGTATATATCACATCCCGCATGTCTATCGTTGCATCTTCGTTTGCGTTCCCGAAAATATCTTCTAAGGTAGAAGTGCCTTCCGAAGCAGAAGCAGCCCCGCACAAAATAGCTGCCAGCAGCATTGACCACAGAACCACTCCACCCAATACTACGATTTCCCTTTTCAATTTCTCAGCACCTTTTTCTTTTTAAACAAAGCAAACATGCTACCGCAAGCAACCCACCGATTACAAATGCTGCTTCGAAGCCCGGCTGCTTGGGCGTAGGTGTTGATATTGGAGTTGGGCTTAATGAGGGAGAAGTTGTAGGCGTTAGTGTTGTCACTACCGCTTTAACTGTTATTTCGGCACCAGCCCAACTTACAGGTATTTCTTTTGCATCAGTATCAACAAGCAATCCATTCGATATCTCCAATACGCTATTGTCACCCTCTTTTCCTGTTACCTCAAAATTCATTTTTGCTAAATAGCCCGACCCATTTACTCCAGTCACACCAGGGAGGTTGAAAAGCACTCTTATCGTATCTTTATCCATGAAATTCCACATCTCTACCGGTATTTCCATACCGACAATCATACCATCCTCAATGCTTGTTATGTTCACTACACTCGCATTAAATGCAATATCGAACTGCTCGGAATCCAAAACCTTGACTTCATCTCTTTTCCTTCTTCAATTTTTATCGCCTCCTTTTTAATAAAATGAAATACGAAGCCAGAATCAGAAGTACCATTATTGTCGAAACAGCTTCAAATCCTGGCAAACCCCATTTTCCCCCTGGCGCCGGAGTTGATGTAGGTGTTAGCGAGGGCAAAGGCGAGGCTGGGGGAGTAAGTGAAGGATAAGGAGTTCCCATTTCCGTAGGTGCAGGTGTAGGTCTGGGTATAGGCGTAAGCGTGGATATGTATTCCGGGAATTTTACTCGCCATTCTTCTATTCCACCAAGCATGTTATAAACCCTTTCGAAGCCTTGTGGGACAAGTATTTCGCTCGCTTCTCTACTTCTAACACCATTCTTACAATAAACAATAATATTTTTAGTCTTGTTCAACTCGCCAATTCTATTTTCTAGCTCAGGTAGTGGTATATGTTTAGCTCCAGAGATGTATTCGATGCTATATTCCTCTTCAGACCTAATATCTAATAGGATAATTTCCTCTGGATTTTCTGCCAGCGCCGTGTGCACTTTTTCTACGCCGATATCAATATAAGTTGCAGAAGATGGAATAGGAGGAATAAGATCAGTATCTGCCGATACGTATCCCAAACTCAAACAGAGGAATAAAAAGAGCGATACAAAAATAAAAATCAAAGATTCTATAATTATCTTACTTTTTTCCATGCTATATTTTCATCCATTCAATTTTTTCTTTTAGCACACGTTTTTTTGTTATTTCTTTAGCTAAAAAATAAAAAAAAGCTCCTTGATAGGAGCTATCTTTGTCTCTTTTTCCTTTATTTTATGGGTTTAACTTAGCTAATGATTGTGCTGCAAGCTCAACTGGAATCTCTG
>QBUL01000152.1 GCA_013180605.1 Candidatus Methanophagaceae archaeon GoMg1
ATTGTGAGGAAAGTTTTTCCAAAAAAAATAAGCAGACGGCATCAAGTTATGTCTATGAAATTGATAAAAATCGACTTCGTGTACAAGCTGACCTATTGTATGATTTAGACGTAAAAAGTATAGAAAAAGCTATTTTATATATTAGAAGATCAAATCCAATGAAGACTATTAAGATATTAGATGTGGGCTGTGCTGATGGATATGTAACTTATACTCGATTCTCGAAATTGGATAATGTTCAGGTGGAGGGTATCGATATCTCTAAAAATGCAATTGAAGAGGCTAATCGAGATCACGCTAGCGAAAAATTTAAATTTTCTGTTGCGAATATAGAAGATGTGAGGTATCATCCAGAAGGCTATGATTTGATGTTTTGTACTCTTGTTCTTCATCATTTAGAGAATCCTGAAGGCGCAATGCATAGGCTTTGGTCGTTCTTGAATCCTAATGGATGCTTAATTGTTAGAGGTAGCGATGACGGAACGAAACTAAATTATCCCCAGGATGATGATCTTGATTTCTTACTCCAATCGACGAACCAGATTAAGGGGAGTTCTGATAGACAGTATGGAAGAAAAATCTATACACATATGACGAGCTTAGAGCCAGAGCCAACGAATATTGAAATGGATTTTAAGGTTGATACAACAGTTAATATAAATGCGGAAGCGCGACTAAATTGTTATTTAGATAATTATTCTTTTAGAGCTAATTATGCCAATCGTGTGGCTAACGGTCATAATGCAACAAGTGCAGATATAAAATTAGCAAAAAAGTTGCAAAAAATTATTGAAGATCAAAAAGATCGATTTGTTAATGAAAAAAGGCTATTTTTTATGAATGTCCAAAACATAGCTATCGCATATAAAGCCTAATTTCAAATCCTCAAATCAATTGATTGCGCATATGTTATGAATGTGTTGGTGACTTAGGAAAGGGATTTATACTGCTCCACCTGCATAATTATGAACTTTTATGCCGATTGAATGAATAATCATAGGATTGGTGTGTGAATTACAAAAACAGATATGGAATTAGTATAGAACTGTGAGCTTGTGTCTCAGGGATGCCCCGCTTTTCAAAGCGGGGTGGCAAGGTCGGGGCTGAAAAAGATACATGTATAATGAACAGAGCTTAAAAGTAATTTTTTAAATAGAGGAGATGATGGAAATGGAAGATACAAAAGTAGAGCGGACATGTAAGGATGCAATGGATTTATTCCTTTCAACAAAACTTGAGAAGATAACGAAAAGGGTGACACTTGAAGAAGCGATTTCACAGATTAGTGAGAAGATGATTGAGTATGAGGACACGACAAAAATCGTCAGAGAGATGAGAGAAAAGAAGTATGATTTATTGATGTGACAACAGACACGACCGTGATTGTAAAAGGGTTAATTCCACCAAAAAGGAAGAAGAGAGATGCAATACATGATGAGTAATTGAATTTACATAGAAAAGCGAGAGATTATGGGTTAGAAACAAAATTTTTGATGGACTTAAATGAAGAGTTATAGCCAAGGATGCCACCGGAATTTCATTGCGGGTGTGGCGTGACTGGGGCTTTAGCAATCCTGAACAAAATAGATGTGAAGATAACAAGTTTTTATATAATAAAATGAAGGATAAAATAGGTTGATAAAAATGTCAGAATACCTAATATCGATAAAAATAGAAGAATTAAAAGAAGGGAGCTATCTCGCGAAGAGCGATGACCTTCAAGGGCTTATCGCGCAGGGAAGAACGATAGCAGAGACGATGGAGATTGCACAAGACGTTGCGAGAAAACTTATTGAGTCTTATATCGAGCATGGCGATCCCTTGCCTTTTGAATTAGAGCAAATAAAGCATGTTCAAGATGTTAAAGTACCGATAGCCGTAACAGTATGACGAAATTGCCATCTTATACTGCGAGAGATGTTATTAAAAAGCTAAGGAAAGCAGGTTTTGTATTTGACAGGCAAGCAAAAGGAAGTCATGAGATTTGGTATAATCCAACCACAAAAAGAAGAACTACAATTCCCAACCATCAGGGGGTTGATATTCCAAAAGGGACATTGAAAGCAATCATAAAAGAGGCAGGACTTAGTGTGAAGGAGTTCATAAATTTATAAATAAGAAGCCAAACAAACCACCAAGGATTCCCCCGGAATTTCATTGCGGGTGTGGCGTGACTGGGGCTTATGGATAAATAGGAAGAAGATAAAACGGAGAATGTAGCGAGTTATTGGGAAGATGTTTTTAAGACAAACGAGACGGTCCAACAATCTTAAATTGGAAGAAAAAGAGAGGAAAATAGGGATTTAAATCCAAAAAGGAGCAAAATTTTTAAAAAAAACTTTATTTTGTGCTTTTACCTCTTTTCTTTGCTTTTCCCACGTCCCTTTTTACATATTTCTTCCTTTCCTTGCGCTCGATATACCACCTTAACACGCCCGCATTAAACAGCCAGGTGTTCATCAAATCCATGGCGAGACCGAACAAAAGCACGATTGAAATGTCCTTTAATATGGGGATATCAATATAAAAGGAAACCACAAACATTGCGAATACTGCGGATATGGTCGTGGATGTCATTGTTATACCTGTTCTCATTGTATTCCGTAGTTTCTCGTTTAATTCGCCTTTTTTACGCAGCAGGTTTGTCGTCAGTAGAATATCCGAGTCCACCGAATAACCTATTAGCATAAGCAACGCTGCTACTGTGCCCAGCGACAACTCCATCCCTATGAGGTCCATACAGGCAACCGCGATAACGATGTCAGAGAAAGCGGAGAAAATTACCGCTAATGGTGGTACAAATGTTCTGAACGTGATGAAGACCACCACTGCCATCAGAGTAAAAGCAATTGCTATGGCTAGTAATGCCTGCGTCTGATATTGTTTACCAAACCTTGGGCTTATACTCTCTATTCTATACGTTCCAACGCCATATTCTGTGTTAAGCGTGTCTATTAGCTGGTCATACTCCTGCGACCCACCGGTCAGGTCGAATTCTATGCGCTTCTCATTCCCCACACCCGTACTGGCTACGAGAGTAACAGAGAAAGCGGAGAATTTTGCAGTTAGCTCTTCTCTTGTTTCGTCAGTGCCTACTTTTACCCACGTCCCCCCCTTAAAGTCCATTCCCATGTGGACGGGTGAATCTACGCTCAGTTGCGTGTACGTAAGCACGGCTAAAGCGATAAGCAAGATGATTAAAGGTATTGCGACCAACTCCTTTACCGGATATTTCGTTATGTCTATCTTTTCAAGCAGACCTGCCTCTTCTTCCATGTCACGCATTCCCAGTTTTTTATTGTATGTAATCTATAACTTCCTTCTATTTAAGACACTGATTTACACGGATTTTTTCTTTCTTTTGTTGGACTGAGCTAACAGCATTGCTCTTTTTATCGGTGTTAATCTGCGTTAATCTGTGTCTATAATTTATTTTTTATTTTTTTCGTAAATCCACTATCTCTGATAGCTCCGGCCCCGTGGAGATTAACTTCACCGGAACGCGTGTGTCGTGCTCCACCTTAGCTACAAAATCTTTTACCTCTTTACTTAATTCTTTGTACTCCTTTACACCTCTGCACGCGGGGTCTAACCGGTCCACACCACTCAGCGCTACCATCGTTGCTCCGTTTATCATTGCGGAGTAAGCAGCCATCTTTGCATCCCATTCGCCTATCCGCCGCTTCCTGCCGGTAACCGTGCCATACTCCACGATATGCAATGCATTCGCTTTTTCTTCTTTCATTTGCGTTTCAAAAGGGCCTTCGCCCACTCTCGTTGGATATGACTTGAATACCACTATGACCTCATCTACCCTTGTAGGGCCTATGCCCACGTCAGTCGCCATCTGCGATGCAGTCGTGTCTTTAGAAGTGACAAAGGGATAAGTCCCGTAGAGCAAAGAAATGCCAAATCCTTGCGTGCCTTCTACCAGCACACCTTTTCCCTGGTCTAACGCCTCATTTACTTCCAGGGGCACATCACAAAGAAACTCCGCCAGCTCTTTTTCGTCCTTCGCCTGCTTCGCCTTCCGTGACGCACGAGCCGCATTCGCAGGTCCGCAACCCGAACCGGTGGACCCTATCTTCCCCTTCAAGTAGGCATCGCTTTTGTCCTCTTCAATGTGCTTCTTTTCGATTATTCCGCATCTCCAATCCACGCCTATTCGCCCTTTCAGCCCGAAGGATGTTACTTCTCGTTTGAACACTTCCGGGTCAACCAATACGCCTGCACCGACCAGAAGCCTTGCTGATTCATACACAAATCCCGAAGGAACCATCCTCAACCCGTATTTCTTGCCCTCTACTTCGACCGTGTGACCTGCATTGGGTCCTACGCCACCTCTCGCAACCACGCTCGGTTTATCGTGTTTTGCAAGGTATGCGATTATCTTGCCTTTACCTTCATCACCAAAAAATCCCCCTACTAATATTGTTGCTGGCATGGTAATTCTAATATCTTATGGAGTTATAAAAAACCTTTCTTTCAAAAAGAAAGTATCCTTTACCAAAGAGACAATAAAGAGTAGTTCGGAGAAAATTGCTTTTGGTTTAGCGAATGACCGCACAACTTATAGCTCAACTTCAAACCCCACCACAGGATAGCTCAACCCGAAATTAAGAATTACTTCCGGATGTATTTCACCAAAAACGCCTACATTTTTGCCATTTTTTATTATACTCGCTCTTCTACCCTCTAAAAACGCACGGTCCTTCGACTCCACCACTTCTGCATCTTCCAGCCCCAGCTCCTTCAGCACCGCATCAACCACGGATTTAACCTCTGCGAAGTTCGCATTTGCATGTATTGAAACCGCAGCAAGCCGGTATTTCTCTTTGTAGTTTAGCACTACTGGACCCACCTCAAAAATTCGCTGCGGTAAATCCCGATGCGTGTTTAGCGAAAGGATTTCCAGCAGATTCGGCAGAATCGAGCATCTGAGCATTGTATGCTCCGTGCTTATCGGCGATGCAACTTTTACAACATTAGCTAACTGGCTAAACCGCTGACCTTCTAAACCGCTAAAAGGGTTTCTCTTCATCAGCTCAAACTGTTTCCTCTCCGAGGTCAGCGTGAAAGTCAATACCTCAAAATATCCCAAACCTGTCATTATTCCCCTTACCAATATCTCTTTCTCCTCTATCGGATGCACTCCGCCTATAACCACCGTTTCTGGGATCTCTGGCTCTATCCTGTCATACCCATAGCCGATAGCAATGTCTTCAATTATGTCCCATGGATGGAGTATATCATACCGATAAGCCGGTATCTTCACCTCTATCGTTTCCTTATTCTTTTTCTTTCTCGTCTCCACTGACACCTCCGCACCAAGCCCCATTCGCTCGCAGCACCGCTTGCATTCTTCTGCAGTTAATTCAATTCCTATGAGTGATTTAACGTCCTTTACGGATGTTTCCATCGTCCCTGGTTCTAAACAGGGCGTTTCTTTCTCTTCTATCCTACCTACCGTTCCGCTCACCGAGCGAAGCAGCACCGATTGAATCTTCCCTCCACGCTCTGCCAGCGCACAGGCAATGATATTGAGTGCAATCGAAACATCTTCGTTCAGGCCCGTAACGTCTATAAAGAGTTCCTTCGTGGATTCTGTTACCCTTGTCCGTTCGGCATTGATAACAGGAGGAAAAGAAAGAACGTTTCCTTCGGAATCCAGAATCAATGGATATTTTTGCTTACCTTCGAGAATGTAGCGGAATGCAACCCCTTTTGGATGCCGCTCTAAAATCTCTGCCATCGTCATTTCTTCTTCGTAATCGAGCGGAACAAACGAGAATTCGGGTCCAACGGCAAGATACCTGAATGGTGGTTTCACTTTCGCTAAGTCGTGCACGCCCACCGAAACTTTCTTGCGGTTTCTGCCTACACCGCGATGCAGATGTTCCTGGAGGAGCATCAGCGATTCTATCGCACTGGAATCCAACCGCAAGTTTTTCACGACTCCGCAGACCACATAAGGTCGCACATCCAGAACCGAACTGTCCACAACCATCTCGATGCCGGACTTAGCTATTTCATAACTGACCAATCCCGGCTCGATGTCCAGAAATTGTCTCAGTGCACGAGAAACACCTTCCACGCTGAATAAATCCGGTCGGTTTGGGAAGAACTCCACGTCCATATAATCCGTCTCTATTCGTTCTACGTCTGCGCACATCAGTGGCAGTCGCTCCTTTATCTTCTCGATGCTCACACCGGTAAGGTTCTCCAAATCATCGTACGGTAATCTTATTACGGGCATCGTCTATATCTCCTTCATTTTTTATTATTTTAATCTTATTTTCTTTTTTACAAAAAGAAAACCTGTGCTAAAAGAAAAAAAATAAGTTCTTTTGGTAAAGCTTTTCTTTAAGCCCTCACAGGGCTTGCGGGATCGTGGGGCGGAGCCCCACATACAGTGAGAAAAGGTTTCTTATGATTTGTTTCACGAATAGAGTGGTTATATCTGATATTTTCGAGAAGAAAAGCAACAGAAAAGATTTTATAGTGATTTGACGTATCTAATAGTTACTTTAAAGTGACATGGGCGGAGTGGAAGCAAAGAGGGATATGGTAACAAGGCATGATCTCCGTCATGTAATAAGCATACGGTCTCTCTACTAACAGACCATTTAGTTTTTTCGCCGGAGTATCGCGGGAATGTACTGGAGGGTGAAGTTGCTGAAGCGGCAGAAGAAATCATTAGGGAGACTTGCAAAGAGCTCGATATTGTTCCGACTCAGAAGAAATTCGATGAATTAATGAAGCGGATTAAAAGAGGGGAGTTCAAATATCAGCCAAAAGAGAGTGAGAAGATAGATTGGTCGAAATATGACAGGGCACAGATAAACGAGATGAATGAAAGAGTTTTGTGAAGTTATTTAGAGAGAAAATGTGGATAAAACAGGAATTTTCTTACAAAACGATAGAGAGTGCGTACGGCAATCCTCCCGTCATAATTAATGATACTGAAAGAGGTTTTTAAAATGGCTCAGGAGCCCGTAAGCGACAAAGAACACAGCTTTAGCCCGGACGGAACGGGGTTATCTACTTCAACGAAGCAGAATTGGGAGAACGATTGTAAGAAAGGATGATTTTGGATTTCATTAAAAATCCGCAGGAATGGCTGCGGTCCTACCATCCTCGTTCCATCTCAGAAAGTGCTAACTCTGCCTTTAAAAGAGGTTCCCCTATTCCACATCGAAAACGAATACCGTTGCGTAGGAAGCTGGAAGCGTTTGCAATGGTGTGCGATTATAATCTCAAAAGGCTGTGCTACCTGAAATATCTTGAAAACATCTCCGCATTTCCACAATGCTCTTGCGAAATGCGGCATATTTCTCTTTGAAAATGAGTTTTCCAAGGTTATTGACAAAATAAGTGATAGTGACCTATTTGCTGTTGAGCCTCAGGAAAAAACTCAGTTACTGCCTCACGGATATGTTTGCTCATATCTCTGACAACAACTATTGGAGTCCCATATAGCGAATTCAGTGCTTGCAGGAATGCCTTCGCGTATTTTTTGCTTTCCGTGGGGATGATTTGAGCATCCATAGTAATTCCTGTCTCCCTTTCTTTTGCCATAAACACAATTTCGCTACCTGCCTCTCCTGTTCCGTCAAGATAAAGCCTTACACCACCTCTTTTTTCAAAAAGGGCTTTTATTTGAGGTACATGTCTTTTGTGCAGAGCATAAAACCTTAGCAAAAACTTTTCCGACAGGTTAGAAATCTCGCCAGTTGAGTTATGAATTCCCCTTGACAAAAGAATGGTTCGGATCTCTTCTCGTTGATAGTCGAAATCGTAGTTAATACCAATACGTTCCAGAGAATCGCGCGTGACCGGGTGCCCCATACCCTCCAGCATATCAAAGACCTCATTTTGAGTTAAATCTCCTTGCATCAACCGAACCGCTAAATAAGAGAACTGTACGTCACCTATTGGAAAATTAGTTGGGAGAGACGGGTTAGTACCCAAAGATAGGATGTGCCGCTGGATAACTTTTCCACCAACTCGGACAGATTCTACCTCTGCATAATAAACCTTGATTTCGCCGCTTTTATTACGCCGAGTAATTTTTCGTATGTAGCTCTCATTGTAGTGTAACGTCCCACCACTATATGTCCCTATCGCTTTTTAGCTGGGAGCCCCAATTCAACGCGTAGAAGTAGAATGAGACACTGTGGGACGATTTTAGTAACCTAAAAATCCAACCTCCTTTTGACCCCATAGGTTTATTTTACACCTGCAAATTTTTGGGAGATAATGTAAATATCAAACATTGTGATATAAAAAGATTTGGACAACGAAAATGTTATACGATTTAGTACTTTTTCCAAAAAATATTTGCATTCACCACCTTTCCACCCTCCCTATCCAATCCCGGTAAGGACGGGTATCCACCTCGCCACGAGCGTAAGCGTCATGCCACCCTCTCGGCACCGGCATATCCGCATACAAACGCTGTCGCCATGCTTCGAGCAGAGTCCGATGGCGACCCAAAAAATCTGCAGCACATACGACCTTGTGCCCAGTCGTAGACGATACCGATAACTTATCCAGCCAGCGACTTCCTGCTTTGGAACGCATCAGATGATGGTCAAGGATTAAAGTGTCAACGCCCTGAGCAAGTCGCACGGCATTGCGCCAGGCGGTTTCACGTTGCCGCTGTGAAAGATGTGGCAAATATAGAGGTGGACCGGAAGCCAGCACAATCGTTGGTTGCCAGTTCAGGATTCTGAGCACCGTCCCCTCATCGAGCAGTTGGATGTCAGAAGCGTGCACAAATACCTCGTTTCCTTCTTCTATCCTTGTCATCATTACCGTGCCACCGCGTTTGTCTCGCTCTCCATGCGGAACGGGAAGCGAGAAACTTAACGGTCCATCGTTCTGCCCTTCGGCATTCGGCAGGTCGTCGTCCAGTGCAATGCGTAACGACTGTAATCGGTTCAACATGTTCCGAGAAAGCCCACGAGGGCCTTTAACCCAGAACCGGATTTTTTGTGGTCGTGCCCGGCATAAAGCAGCCACTTTTTGCGCCGGCATCTGAAATGGATTGGCATCTACTAAGGGGACGTGGTCGCCATGTAAATGGCTGAACACGACATCAGTAGCGTCTTTCAATTCAGTCAGGATATTCTGACGTACGGACTCGCCAACCGCTACCTGCAAAGGATGAGGAAGCAGTCCGTGACGGTTATAGCCAAGTGCCACGCCGGGGTCAATGACTATCTTCCGTGCTTTAAGTTCGACCACACAGCTCAGACCACGAACACCCAACGACTCCGTGCCGAGTATTTCAATTTGCATCCTTTTTACCTACTCTTTTTTTTCTAAAGAAAGAACCTGTGCTAAAAAAGAATAATTTTGCTTATTTACTTATTTTTTTAAAGCAACAATTTAAAGCCAAACTAAGTCTTAGAAGATAGGGGGGTGATAGAAATGGAGAACAAAATTTTCAATTCGGTATTTGAACGGGTCAGGAACGAATCCTACGCAAAGAAACTGGGGATGGAACTGGTAGAATTGGATGAGGGTTACTCAAAAGTTAAAATGACCTTCAAAGAGGATATGGAGAATATCTTTGGTATGGCGCATGGAGGAGCGATATTTTCGTTGATGGACGAGGCATTTGAAACGGCGGCGAATTCGCACGGAACCGTGTCGGTCGCGCTCAGTATGAATGTCACCTATATAAAACCCGCTTCGGCTGGGGACGTGTTATACGCAGAAGCGAAAGAGGTGAGCTTATCCGGCAGAATTGGCACGTACGCAATCAGCGTTGAAAATGAGCGAGGCGACTTGATTGCTATATGTCAGGCGCTGGTTTACAGGAAGAAGGACAAATTGCCGTTTTTGGATTGACCGAAATCTACAAAGAAGTATTTGTTTATATTGCAACCCACCCTTCAAATATAGAGGAGGTTGAAGTGGAGTTTGTTATGACAAGGCAAAGGGAAGAAGGGGATACAAAGGGGAGAGATTATTATTCCGAAGTTATT
This sequence comes from Candidatus Methanophagaceae archaeon GoMg1, assembly GCA_013180605.1. Classification (GTDB taxonomy): domain Archaea; phylum Halobacteriota; class Syntropharchaeia; order Alkanophagales; family Methanospirareceae; genus QEXZ01. Next base: position 9,996 of record QBUL01000152.1, read on the forward strand.
CCGAAGGATGAATTTAAGGAGTTTGTGGAGTTTCAAAAAAAAAGGTGTGCTATGGGCTCTACTCGACAGGCACCAAAAAAACATAAGCAACGATTGAAACAGTCCTAAAACTCGGGGGGTCTCTGCGCTCTCGGCGGTGATAAATCACTTGATTTTTAGACTGTGCCGCTATTGGCTATTTCCTGTTATGTCCCAAAATCCCATGAGCTGAGATATTTCTTCTGCTCTTCCGTCAGTTCCTCGGTCTCCACGCCCATTGACTTCAACTTCAATCGAGCCACTTCCTCGTCTATATCCTTCGGTACTGGATATACCTCTTTGCGAAGCTTCTCATGATTCTCTACTATATACCTCACGCACAACGCCTGATTTGCAAAACTCATGTCCATTACCTCTGGAGGATGACCGTATGCCGCAGCGAGGTTCACAAGTCTGCCTTCGGAAAGCAGATACAGTTTCCTGCCATCGGTCATCTGATATTCAACCACGTTCTCTTTTACCTCGTTTTTTGCCACTGCCATCTCTTCCAGATCGTTTGTGTTTATCTCGACATTAAAATGACCCGTATTGGCAAGAATTGCGCCGTCTTTCATCAACTCGATATGCTCTCCGCGTATAACAGACGTATCACCGGTAGCAGTGATAAAGAGGTCGCCGATTTTTGCCGCTTCTCGCATTGGCATCGCCCTGTATCCATCCATAACCGCCTCTAATGCTTTCCGCGGGTTCGTCTCCACTACTACCACGGATGACCCAAGCCCCTTTGCCCTTAGCGCTACTCCTCGTCCACACCAGCCGTAGCCTGCTACTACAACAACCTTACCTGCGAGGAGAATATTTGTCGCATTCATCACGCCATGAATTGTGGATTGCCCGGTTCCGTATCGGTTATCAAACATCATTTTCGTCTCTGCATCGTTAACCGCGATAAAAGGGAAGCCCAGCTTGTTCTCCTTTGCTCTTGCGTGAAGTCTTATCACGCCCGTGGTCGTCTCTTCACAGCCACCCATTATGTTTTTCATCTGTTCTTCGTGCTCTGCGTGAATCTTTGTAGTTGCATCGCCGCCATCGTCAAGCACTACCGAAGGTTCTATCCTGAGTGCCTCATCCAGGCATTCGTAATATTCCTCGTTACTCTGTCCCCTGAATGCGTATGTTCTTATCCCAAGCGAAGCCAAAGCAGCAGCTATGTCATCCTGCGTAGAGAGCGGATTGGCAGCCGTAAGCGCGACTTCCGCACCACCCGCTTTTAGTGCTAAGGCAAGATTCGCCGTTTCCACCGTTACGTGCAAACATGCTATCACATTTACACCGTTTAACGGCTTCTCACGCTCGTATCTATCTCTTATCATGCTCAAAACCGGCATTCTACCACTGACCCACTCTATTCTCCTTTTTCCGCCTTCTGCAAGGTTTATATCCCTTACTCTGTAATTATTCATACGTTAAACAATACCTCCTTGTCCTACTGTTTACTGGGACTATGTAATATATTACAATAAAAAGCTTTTTATTTCTTTTTTGCTTATAGTTTAAGGTAACAAAAAGTAGAAGAAGGTAAGGCAGCAATATCGGGGTAGAGGTAAGAGAAATAAATGATAGTAAAGGATATAATCGAGGAATCGGCTCTGACACTCGCAGAAGCCAAGGAGATTTTGAATGCACCGAAGAAGCGTGAGCGCGTGAAGAGAAAGAAGAAGGAAGGGAACGAGGCAGCGGAAGAGGATGAAATGCGGTTCGAACGAAGAAAAGCGGTTGAGAATACGACAAAGTTCGCAAAACTCGGAGCTAACGAGTCAAGAGCCCTTGTAAATGAGCTTCTGGAGTTAGAGAAGACAAAAGAGGAGATTGCCGTTCGGATTGCTGACCTGATGCCAAAGAGCAAGAATGAGGTTCGAGCAATCTATGCGAAGGAGAGATTCACACTTACAGAGGCAAACATAGAAGAAATACTTGATTGCGTTGCCAAGTATGAATGAGTTACACAAAACCAAAAAAAAAAAGTTTGATTTTTTTTGATTTTTTTTTTAAAGCTTCTAAAAAGTTTTAGAGGGGAGAGGGGATGAGAAGGAACGAGTATGAAAAAAGGGGTAGGATAGAGAAAGGAAGGGAGAGCGGGAGGGAAAGGGAAAAGAAACGGGAAACGCATGTTCATGTCCTCGATTATTTGCCCTATGGACACCCCGAGGATTCTCGACCGGTATATCAGAAAAAACCACTTGTTCAGGCTGTTGGCGAGGCTAAGTTTGTCTTAATGGAACTTTCACCGAAGAAAGATAAAATCCCAGCGGTGTATGAACGCGTATATATTGGAGAAGGGGAGCGAGACGTAATAGACCATGTAATTAAGCGATTGAGATATACGGAACTGACACAGACGGCGAAGATAGAACTTTCGTATATTCTGGAGAAAATGGTAAAGGAGGACGAAGAAAGATTTATACGGGCGTTCAACGAAGCAAAACCCATCACCACGAGATTGCATACTCTCGATTTGATGCCCGGGATAGGGAAGAAATTGATGTGGGCGATAGTGGAAGAGAGGGAGAAAGGGAAATTTTCCGGTTTTGAAGACCTCACGAAACGAGTTAAAGGACTTCATCATCCTGAGAAGATAATTGCAAAGCGAATAGAAGAGGAAATAATGGAAGAGAACATGAAATACAAAATTTTTACGGTTTAAGTTTATAGTCATTCCAGTAACAAATTGCAATTAATAAACCACGAGATTTCACAAGAAACCTTTTCTTAAAAAGAAAAGCTTTACCAAAAGAACTTATTTGTTTTTCTTTTAGCACAGGTTTTCTTTTTGTAAAAAAGAAAAAGTGTTGTGTAATCTTGTGGTTAATAATTTTTGGAATGACGATAAGCTTGACTTCAACCTTAACCTTGGCCGCTATATTCCGCACTCAAGACCTCTTTTATATGTTCGGCGGTCTTTTTACCTACGTGCTCTACCTCCATCAATTCCTTCTTTGACGCCATTAAAATGCCTTCTACCGTTTTAAATCGACTTAACAGATTCCTTGTCGTTACAATACCGATGTTAGACAATGCAGAGATGAGATATTCCTGCTGCTCCCTTAAAGATGCCGAAGGTTTCTTACCGTGTGGATTCACCTCCGTTTTGTTCGGCATTTGCTCACGCTTTGCAATCACGTAAATCAGCGATGCCGTGTCTGCTTCGTCCCTCGTTTGTAGTATAGGAACCGAGAAATCAATCGCTATGGTAGCCATTACAGCTCTCACCACATTTGGATGCACATTCCTCTGCCCATAAATTGAGTCCCCTTCAATAACGAGCAAAGGTTTTTCGTACTCGCTCTTCATTCGATGTATCTGGTCGAACAAATTCCTGCGTTTGTTTATCAGCGAATCAAGGAAATCAAGCGTTGTTTTCCGCTCTATACAAACCCTATCTGAGACAACGTAGTCGCCAATCTCTAAATTCTGTAATTTCAGGTCTACACCTGCTTTCGCCAGGAACTTCGCTACTCCCGCCCGCGTCTCTCGCATGTCTACAAAGATGGTTAATTGCAATGGCTCCGCTCCAAACTCGGTTATCTGTCTTTGTTTTTGCTCCTCTTTTTGTTCACGATGCGGTGGTTTGACTTTGACTTTATCCTCTAAATTCGCTTTCACTTTCGCCGAAATTACTGTTTCAGCGACTTCATTCCCTATCCCGCCGCCCCCGCTGAGTTCGCTTATCCTTCTCCTCATAGCCTGCTCCTTGCTCCTGCTGAGCCAGTAATATCCTTCATCTCGCGTTCCTTTTGCAATAAGCACGATTACTTTGCCTATTTTTTTCCTCGCAGTCCTTCCTTTTCTTTGTATGCTTCTTATCGCAGAAGGAATGGGCTCGTAGAACAGCACGAGGTCGGTCGCGGGAATATCCAGTCCCTCCTCAGCCACGGAAGTGGCAACCAAAACGTTGTAGACACCTTCTTTAAACTTATTTATTATTTCTACCTGCTCTTTTTGCGTTAATCCCTTATCGCCCACTTTTGACGCCTGTCCGATGAACTTAACCGCTTTTATTCCCGCCTTTTCTGCATTCAACCTGTGCAACGTTGATATAACCATCTCCGCAGTATCGCGGTAGTTAGTGAATACGATTATTCTTGTAGCGGGATTAACACGGATTTCCTCCTGCAGTATCCTTACCAGAGCGTTCAGCTTTGGATGCTCACCTTCGTATGATGCCACCATGGACATCACATCCACAAACTTCGTATCCTTAAGCAACCGCTTTGCTGCCTTGCTCCCCTCTCTTGAAAGTGCTTCACTCTTCAATCGGTCAAAATATTTTCTCACTGCGAAAATGCCCTGCGTCTCTATCAACTCAATCGCATGTTTTAGCTTCAATACTTCCGCTTGCAATGACAACGCCTTGTATAAGTCCGCATGCTTCCACTTTGCCAGTTGAATCTCTATTATCCGCCTTAATTGTAAAAGCTCTGTTTTTGATATGTCCCTGCCCTTCTTCTTTCTTATGAACCCGAGCTTTTGTAATTCCTTTAATCGCGTTTCCAATACCTCATCCAGTACTCGTTTCAGACGCTTTATCTCCTCGGGGACTTCCACACTACGCCATTCAAAGTTCTTCTTGAATACATAAGGGGCTACGTCGTGGTCGTATTCCGTCCTGCTTTCCACATGCTTTACACCTAAGGAAGTGCAAATTTCCCTTATCTTCTCCCTGTCACTGCCAGGAGAGGCGGTCATCCCCAATACCCGCGGCTCTTTCGCCTGTTCATAATATTTCTCCGCTATGTATACATACGAGTAGTTTCCCACTGCGCGGTGACATTCATCGAGTATTAGTAGCGCTATATCGCGGAGGGAGACCCGGTTGCTCAGTAAATCGTTTTCTATTACCTGCGGCGTGGAAACAACTATTTTTGCAGTGTCCCATAACTTTTCTCGTTTATCCGCTGATATAGTACCCGTGAACGTCTGTATAAGAGAAGCATCGAGGGTCATCACATCTTTTAAAAACGCCGAATGCTGTTCGACTAAAGGTCTCGTAGGAGCGAGAAAAAGAATCTTTCCCTTCTTCAGCCGGTCTATCAGAACAAAAAGAGCTATGGTCGTCTTACCCAAGCCCGTAGGCAAAACAACCATCAATGAGTCCTTCTTACCTGCTTCTGCAATAGAAATCTGGTATTCTCTCTGCTCTACCACCGCTTCCTTTAAAAGAGGATGTGATACGAATTTTGATGCTTGATGGTTATGCATAAGAATAAATATGCAAAGAGGTAAATAAATTTTATTAGGTTGGAGTTAATATCATAGAGAGTGAGAGGTTAAAGTTAAAGAGGGGAAAAGAAAAAATGCGAGGTGGATTTAGAAAGGGGGTAAACATGAGTCCTAAGAAATTAGACCAGATGATGAAGCAAGTGGGACTAAGCGTAGAAGAGATGAACGACGTGGAGGAAGTAGTGATAAAAACAGCCGATGCAGAACTCGTTTTTAATGACGCATCCGTTACGATTATGGACGCTCATGGCTCAAAGATGTATCAAATAACAGGTACACCGGTAAAACGCCCTAAGCGCGAATTGAAGTCAGAGCAGGAACATGAAGTGAGTATTTCTGCTGAAGATGTAGAAATAGTGATGGAAAAAGCGGGTTGCGGTGCGGAAGAGGCAAAAGCCACACTAATCGAGACACGAGGTGATTTAGCAGAGGCAATATCCCGGCTTTGCGAGAATGAGGAATGAATATAATTCAGCCGAAACGAATTGGGATGGTGTGCAGGGGCGAGGAACGAGACGTAGCAGTATTAAAGAGTCTGATTGAGTGCGTGGATAAACGAGCTGAAGTCATACTGGATAGAGAGACGGCAAAAAAGCTCAAAAGAGAAAACCAAGGCGTGAAAATAGAATATATGTCGGTGGACTTTTTGATTTGCGTTGGTGGTGACGGCACGATTCTAAGAACGCTTCATTATTTGAAAACTCCTACGCCTGTATTGGGTATAAATATGGGTGCTATTGGTTTTTTAGCGGAGGTGCAGCCAGAAGATGCGGTTTCTGTGCTCACCGAGCTATTAGACGGGTTTACGGTAGAGAAGCGAGAGCGGCTTTTGGTGGGACTAAAAGGCGAAAGAGGACGGATGCCTTATGCGATGAACGAAGCGGTGATAATAACGTCAAAACCAGGGAAAATGCTGCATTTTGCTATTTTTGTGGATGGAGAAGAGTTAGAACGACTAAGAGCAGATGGTGTTGTTTTCGCAACGCCCACAGGAAGCACTGCGTATGCAATGTCCGCTGGCGGGCCGATAGTGGACCCAAAAGTGGATGCAACCATAATAGTGCCAATTGCACCTTTTAAACTTTCTGCAAGACCCACTATCGTGGATATAAAAAGCGAAATAAGTTTAGAGATTCTGGGAGTGAAGGAAGCAGAATTAGTCATAGATGGGCAGTTTTACAGGAAGGTGGGCAAAGAAGGCAGGATAAGCATTACGCGAGGAGAACCTGTTTTTTTTGTGAAAACGGGGGATAAACACTTTTTAAAACTCCAGGATAAACTGCGAAGCGAGGGGTAATAAATTGCAAATATTAAACCACGAGATTTCACGAGATTAACACAGCACTTTTTCTTTTTAGAAAAAAGAAAACCTGTACTAAAAGAAAAACTAAGAGAACGTTTTTAGTCAATGTTTTTACCTTCGGTAAAAAAGTTGTTGGTAAAGCTTTTCTTTCTAAGAAAAAGTTTCTTGTGGAAATCTGTGTAATCTTGTGGTTACTTTTCGGAATGACTATATGGAAAGGGTCATTACATAGCTTACCAAAAAGGCTCAATACATAGGTTACTCCTATTTGTCAAGTTAGGTTCATTACATCGCGTACCATTTTAGGATTTGTGAGTATCGCCTTTAAGTGGTTTGACCTCTTCACTTAGCTCGTATTCAAAATCTTTTATCAAAACAGCAGTATCATGGTCTTTAGCTCGGTAAAATACCTCCAGCGTCTGTTTTTTCATGCAGATAGTGGCCCAAACGTATTCGCTGATGAACTCATTGCCCACTTTAAAAGCTTCATTCAGGACAGAGATTTTACTAGCATTATCAACCATTCTGATGAAGTGTATCTTCCCCTTGGTAAGTGGTAGTTTCTCCAGAGGGATTTTTAGAGAATTGTTTAGTATTCTGGCGGGATTTATCTGCTCTAATGACTTATTTCTTTTCTTCCATGCACTGAGATCGTTATATTGCCCAACAAAATGCGTTGATTTGGCACGCATATCTTCCAGATTTGTAAATGCTTCTTTAGCCCAGAACTTCTCCTCAAACCACCCATTGAAGTTCTCGATGCTCCCGTTCATCCATGTGCACTTAGGATTAATGAAAACCACTTCAACACAATCGACTTAGATAAGATGGTTTTGAGTGTAAAAATAGAGAAAGAGGTGGAGGGTCTAGAAGAGATAGAGAAAAAAAAGTTTATCGTTAAAAATGTCCTTGGGTTATATCAAGTTTAACCGTTAACTATCTCGTGGAGACCCCCGGGAACGTCCTTTATCTCCACAGCAAGAACGTCTGTCTCAGAGACCATAAAACCCTTCTCACGGAGCGCTGTATATCCTCTCACCGTATCATCAACCACCATCCGGACTACGCCAAAGTCACCTGCCTCCGCAATGGTCAATGCGCGAATGTTCACACCGCATCTCCTAACGCCTTTGCTACCCCCTCCATCCTACCCGGCTTGTTCTCCACAAAGATAGAAATCTGCTTTATCGCAGCCATTTTTTACACCCCTACACTTTTCTCCTGTCTATAACGTGCTGAGCCTTTCCCATCGAGCGTGGAATCGTCCCGGGCTCTACCAGCTCTACCTCAGCCGTAATATTCAGCACGCCCTTAAGCAGTCTGGCGACCATCTTGCTTAATGACATCAAGTCGGCGATTTTATCGCTGAACGTAGATTCAGTCATTTCTACCTTTACGGTCATGACGTCCAGTGGACCTTTTCTGTCCACAATTATCTGGTAGTGGTCGCCAATCTCAGGGATTCGCATAAGTACAGATTCGACCTGGCTTGGGAACACGTTTATTCCTCGTACCACGATCATATCGTCTGTGCGACCCAGGATTCGCATGATTCGCGGATGTGTTCGCCCGCACTCACACGGCTCGTTATTCAGTATGGTAATATCCCCTATCCTGTACCTGATAAGTGGGAATGCCCATTTATCCAGCGTGGTCACAACGAGTTCGCCACGCTCACCATCCTCCACTTGCTCCCCCGTTTTCGGGTCAATCACCTCGAGCAGGAACAAATCCGCCCAGATGTGGATTCCGTTCTGTAAATGGCACTCGGTGAAGAGGGGACCGCTCATCTCGCTGGTTCCGTATATGTCATACGCCTTGATGCCGGTGGACTCCTCAATCCTGTTTCTCGTCTCATCAGACCACGGCTCTGCGCCAAAGATGCCTGCTTTAAGTTTTGTGTCATCGCGGATACTCACGCCCATCTTCTGCGCAACCTCGTTTATGTGCAGGAAATAAGACGGTGTGCAGGCGATAGCAGTGCTTCCTAAATCCTGCATTAACTCTATCTGCCGCTCAGTATTGCCGGCGCTCGTGGGAAGCACCGTGGCGCCAATTCGCTCTGCACCGTAGTGGAGACCAAGCCCCCCGGTGAATAGCCCATAGCCATAACTAACCTGGATTACATCTTCGCGGCCCAAACCAACAGATGTGAGAGCTCTAGCCAGAGACTCAGTCCACATATCAATGTCACCTTGAGTATATCCAACTACAGTTGGTTTCCCGGTCGTGCCGCTGGATACGTGATACCGCACAACCCAGTTTTCGGGAAGGCAGAACATACCAGTGGGATAGGTATTACGAAGGTCAATCTTGAATGTAAAAGGCAGTTTGGTTACGTCACTCAGCTTTTTGATGTCATCCGGCTCCACACCTGCCTCCCGGAATCGCTGCCGGTAAAAGGAGGAATGATCATGGGCATAGCGAACAAGCGACCTGAGGCGTTTTCCCTGCAGTTCGTGCAAATCGTCGACCGGCATACGTTCAATGCGCGGATTCCAGTACTCGAACATGTTAATTTACCTGACGAATCAATCAATAAGTGCCCTACTATAAAAAACTATAGGTTTTGTATTTAATATCTTGAGGAAATCTTTGATGTATAAAAACGTAGTGATTTTGAGAATCGGGCATAGAAGGAGCATTTACAAATGATAAAACGCCACGCTTCGCCCAAATCTTGCTTATCGGGTTTTATTTGGAAGACGTT
>QBUL01000151.1 GCA_013180605.1 Candidatus Methanophagaceae archaeon GoMg1
CTGGATGAGACACTTGGATTGAATATGTTCCCTAAAATGATTCGAAGTTAAGGTTATTAAATAAAATTTAAAATAATACGATTACCAAAGTTACACAATTACTGATAAGGGGTGTAAAATAATATGGCAAAAGAAAAGGAAAAAATTCTGATAGCGCTTACGCCTTCGGAATCGAAACGGGTGATTGCAAAGGGCGTAAAGAACTTAGAAGAAGTGCAGCGAGCGTTGAAGCATGGAACCATCGTAATCGGGCTGGGAACCACAAACGCATACGTAGCTGAGGAGATATTGGATGCGCTGCCTGAGGAGAAGAACAGAATAGATAAGCAGAGATACGCTGCTGGTGTCATAACGGACAAGGGCACTTGCGTTGTCACGAAAGAAGAGAGGGAAAAGGACATAATAATAAAAAATGGCGTGGTAAGCAGTGAGGAGAGCATAGAAAACGCGATAGAGGAGCTATCTGCGGAAGACGTGTTCATAAAAGGTGCAAATGCGTTGGATGCATACGGAAATGCAGGCATACTCCTGGCACATACCGCAGGGGGCACGATAGGTTCAGCGATTGGAACCGTGATGGCACGAGGCGTGAATTTTATCATTCCTGTGGGTATCGAGAAAATGATACCATATTCCATCACAGAGGCGGCGAAACGGGTAGGGAAGGAGCGATTTTACAAATCGGTAGGCATGCCCGTAGGGCTGATACCAGTGTATGGCACGGTAATTACCGAGATAGAGGCACTGAGACTATTAGGTGCTGAAGATGCGTTCTCGATAAGTGCGGGCGGTGTGGCAGGAGGCGAGGGTTCTGTCGTTATATGCGCTGAGGGTAGTGCGGAGTCCATGGAGGACTTGATGCGAGTTATAACACAAATAAAAGGAGAAGCGCAGGTAAACGTGATGAGTGTAAAGTGCGAGTAAGCGGTAAGGAAGCCAGGATACAGGATACAATCCTTAAATTCCACCGCATAGCACACGGAGAACGCAGAGGCACCAGAAACTTAAGCAACGATTGAAACAGTCTTAAAACTCCGCGTACTCGGCGCTCTCCGCGGTGATAAATCACTTGATTTTTAGACCGTGCCCCATTTATCTATACCGACTGCCCACCCTTTCCGGATTCCTCGCATATACTTCAAATCCCGGAATAATCGCCCTTACAACCGGAACGCCTATCTCTTCCCTCGTTACGTCCACCACTATCACGCGGTTCACAACCCGGCGCAATTTATCCAGTGCAACCGCTATATCGCCATCTACTGTTTCAGTCGCCCGTTTAGGAAGTTCATCCAGCCTCACTTTTTCTTCTTTACCATTGCTCTTGTCTTCAAACCAATACCTATTTCTTTTCTTTATCGCATCATAACTCATTAGTCTCGCTGATGTCGCTTTCATCGCATCCCGCCTCATGCTCTCTATTTGCATAACCCTGGATTGTGCAGCCTCCGTTATTGCTCTTATCGTCGCTATTCGCGGGTCGCTGTGCGTCCCTGCACCGTAAACGAGCAATGAAGCATCCTTTGATTCGTTGTCCAAAGCCAGCGCAACCGTTGCAAAGCCCGTGTCTGACGGAATATACCAGAAATGAGGAATGACACCTGCGGATTCCAACCGCTCTTTCAACTCAAATATCATCCCATCGCCTTCATCAATTTCTATTTGTTTACCCGCGTTTTTCTTCAATTCCACATAACTCAATGCGTCTCGCTCTATTACTTCCGTTATCCCGTGAAAAATAGCCTCCTCGAGGTTATTCCCGGACGCTATACCGTTAGTGTCACTTCTAAACAGTCTTTCGCCTCTATTTGATACGTATGGGTGAAAAACCGCATTCGCAGGAACAAGAACTTCTTCCTCTCTTAACAGGTCATAACCCTCACACCATTCTAATTTCGAACTCGGACCGATGGTAGAAAGCCCGGACAATATAAGAGAAGCAGGGTCAACTTTTTGTTTTTCGCCTCGCCCCCCGTCGTATGATTCAAACAGGAATTTTGCTCTATCTCGGGCTTTTAGTTCTCCTGAATACCGCTCTATCGCTTCCATGATTACCGATACCCTCGCTTGCTCTCTCGTAAGACCTTTTCCGGTATACACCGAAACAGCCCCTTCTTCGGCTTCTGGTCTGCTCGCAGAATAGACAGGTATGTCGAGCTTATCAAGTGCGGTAATGTCTTCCATTCTTGTTATCCCGACTTTTTCTTTCAGCTTTTCTGCCTCTTCCAGGGTCTCCGCAGGTGTTAAAGCTCGATGAGTATCGAAGAAATACCTTTTTAGCGTTCGCTTGAGCCGTATTTTCATTCTATCTGCTCCTTTCTTTTTAATTGTGTACTAAAATGAACGTAGATATACTAAAATATTTCTTTAGTAAATGTTTCTTTTTGAAAGAAGGGTTTAACTTGAGGATTCCCTGTGGCTTGCCACAGGGTTACAGCAGTAGTGGTTGGTATATGGATATTGATACCCTGCGGCTTGCCGCAGGGTTCTTCATTAAAAAAAAATAAATTGTTGACACAGATTAACGCAGATTAACACAGATGAAAAGATTAAAGCCGTTAAAAATAGCTCCTCCAACCCACCAAAAGAAAAAGTCAGTGTAAATCAGTGTAAATCTGTGTCTCAAATAGAAGGAAGCTATAGTTTATATACAACAATTAAACAATCACGTATACCGTGACAGAAAGTTCTTCAGTTCACGTATCATAAACGCTTCACGGCTAATTTTCAGCTTTTCCGCAATCAACTTTAATACAAGACCGTTTTTCGATTCCTCTGCCACCACATTCCCCCTTGCCCTAACAGGCATTCCAAATGAAATATCCGCTTCCTGCTCCTTTTTCTGTTCTTCAAATTCCAGAAATAACGCACCGGTGCCATCGTCCAGGACAATTCTCTTTCTGTTTCTTTCCCCCCAGGGCTGCGATACAGACACTATATCTCCCTCTAATATCACATCAAATGCACCCTCACAATTGAGTATTTCTCCTATTGCCCTCTTTTTAGGCTTCATCAACACCGTCCAACTGGGAAAACCAATATAATTTTCAATTATGCTCACACTCGTGTTTTTCCCTATATGTAGCGTAGGCACTCCGTTCCACCGCTTCAGGTACGCATTCTCTATTTGCACTACCTTATCCTTTCTGAGCTCTTTTCGCTCTTCCCACGAAAAGAAGGGGATTTTTGCCGTGTAGTCTGCAACTATTCCGCTAAGAACGACCTTTTCCTCCCCTTCTTTTGTCTTTATTCCCTTTCTCGATACCTCCAGGACCCTGCCTACGCTGTTTATTCCCGATTCGCCGTGCTTCAAGCACCAGAGTTCTCGGTTTCGACTATCTGAAGGTACAAAAGAGAAGAACCCGTGTTTTTTATAGTCTCGTTGCATAGTTAACGTATGCTTATAGTTCAACATGGAAGAAGGGTATAGGTATAATTAGTTAGAGAGGGAAATATAAAAATGGTAGGACAGTTAGGTGGAATACCGGTATTAGTATTGAGAGAAGGGAGTGAGCGAGCACAAGGAAGAGAAGCACAGAGCACGAACATAAATGCGGCGAAGGCAGTTGCTTCTGCGGTTCGCACTACTTTGGGTCCAAAGGGGATGGATAAGATGCTTGTGGATTCTCTTGGTGATGTGGTTATAACAAACGACGGCGCGACCATTCTCAATGAGATGGACATAGAGAGTCCAGCGGCGAAGATGATGGTAGAGGTTGCGAAAACGGTAGACGAGGTAGCGGGCGACGGCACCAAAACTTCTGTTGTAATTGGTGGTGAACTGCTAAAAAAGGCTGAGGAGCTATTGGAGCAGAAAATACATCCATCGGTAATCACATCAGGATACAGACTTGCGGCAGAAAGGGCGAGAAAGGTGCTGGAGGAAATTGCTACGGATATAGACATAGACAATGACGAAGAGTTGAAGAAAATAGCACGAACCGCAATAACCGGGAAATTCGGAGAGAGTTATCGGGATTTCCTCTCGGAGATTGCGATAAAGGCGGTTAAGGCAATAACGGAAACTGGTCACGGTGGTAAAAGAGTGGTTGACACGGATAATATAAGCGTGGAGAAGAAAGTCGGAGGGAGAATAGGAGAGACAGAGTTAGTGCAGGGAATGGCAATAGACAAAGAAGTGGTGCATCCCGGGATGTCGAGGAAAGTAGAGGATGCGAAAATAGCGTTGATTAACGCAGCGCTGGAAGTGAAGAAGACAGAGACGAGTGCAGAAGTAAAGGTAACGTCATCAGACCAGTTAAAGGGTTTCCTTGATGAAGAGGAGAGGACGATGCAAATGATGGCGGAGCGCATAAAAGAGAGCGGTGCGAACGTCGTGATATGCCAGAAAGGGATAGACGATGTCGTGCAGCATTATCTTGCGAAGGATGGCATTGTTGCGGTACGAAGGGCGAAGAAAAGCGATATGGAGAAATTGGGAAAAGCAACCGGGGGTAAAATAGTAACTGCCGTGGATGAGATAAGCGAAAGCGATTTAGGGCATGCTGGTTTGGTAGAGGAAAGGAAGATAGCAGAGGATAAGATGTTGTTTATAGAAGAGTGCGAGAATCCTCATGCGGTGTCCATTGTGATAAGAGGCGGGACAGAACACGTGGTGGATGAAGTTGAGCGCGCTTTACATGATATGCTGCGGGTGACAGGGTGCATAATCGAAGATGGAAAAGCAGTTGCTGGCGGCGGTGCAGTGGAAACGGAACTGGCGCTGCGCGTGCGAGAATACAGTGCGTCACTAAAAGGGAGAGAGCAATTGGCGGTGGAGAATTTCGCAGCGGCGGTGGAGATAATACCGCGAGCATTAGCGGAAAATTCAGGATTTGACCCGATAGATAAGCTGGTGGAGTTGAAAGCGGCGCATGAGCGCGGCGAGAAGAATGCGGGTTTGGATGCTTATACGGGAAAAATCGTTGATATGTGGCAAGGGGGTGTGATAGAACCTCTGAGGACAAAGAAACAATCGGTGGAATCCGCAGTGGAGGCGGCAACGATGATACTTCGGATAGACGATGTGATTGCGTCAAAGAGGGAGGCAATGCCGGCTGGGGGAGCTCCGGGGGTACCACCGGGTGGTATGGGTGGAATGCCGCCGGGCGGGATGCCACCATATTAATTTTTCCATTTTATTTTCTTCTCTTTTTGTTGAGATTTTGAATTGTGAGACAGCCTCTTCAGTTGCATAATGTTTAAGTTAGTGAATACACAATAAAAAGCTTCTCGATTTATTTCTGCTTTGCCCATAAATTTGAGGTTATCTGGGAACGATAGCTGTTCACAAAGGGTGCTTTTATTTCCGTGGTGACGCATATCTGTTATTGACTACGTATGCGAATAGCTAATCAAATGCCTCCGTTTACTGGAAATAGTGGCAAAGTTTGTTGATAGAATGTCTATGATTATTTATACTCTGAAACTTAGGCAGTTAAGGAGAAAGAATTTGTTGAAGGCGTAAAAGCGCTTGGTGCAAGCGATTTTCATATTCTGGGGTGGTACATACTTCCAAATGTCATAGCACCTGTTATACCACTGGCAATGCTTGGAATAGGTTACGTGATTCTGGCAGTAGCAGGATTGAGTTTTTTAGGACTGGGTGCGCAGCTTCCGATGCCAGAATGGGGAGCGATGTTGAACGATGGCCGTGCGTTCATGTGGAGCGCACCGCATCTAATGATATCCTCAAAATAGCGAATGTGGAAATATTAGCGCAGATGCATCGGCTCGTGATAAACATGGATATTCCAGCGCGGGAGAAGGTGGAATTGATGGACCGAATAGGTGAAGCGGATTATCGAATTACAGAGGGTGCAAATGAACGGATTCAACTGGATGCGCTGATTGCTTCTTTTTGCCTTTCTTCTGGTGGGCACAATCTAAAAATCAAATGATTTATCACCGCGGAGAGCGCAGAGCACGCAGAGTTTTAAGACTGTTTCAATCATTGCTTAGGTTTTCTGGTGCCTTTGCGTTCTCCGTGTGCTCTGCGGTGAATTTTAAGGATTTAGCAATTTCATAAAAAAAACCACGAGATTCCACAAGAAACCTTTTCTTGGAAAGAAAAGCTTTACCAACAACTTTTTTTACCTTCGGTAAAAACCTTGACTAAAAACATTCCCTTAGTTTTTCTTTTAGCACAGGTTTTCTTTTTCTAAAAAAGAAAAAGTGTTGTGTAATCAGATGGTTTTCAATGGTCTTGCTTCCGACCACAAATCTTCAAATTTCTCTCTTAACTCTTTTGCTAATTTCACATCCCATATTTTCGTCATCGCAAGTATTCGAGCGGGATTCTTTGGATTTACCACTTCTAAAACGACTTTTTCACCGTCAATAACTTCAAAATAAGAAGGGATTGCATTTTTCATCACTCTTATTTCAACCTTACCCATTATTTTTTCTTTTACTCCCAGTTCTTCCAAATAATCCAGCTCTGGTGTTATAAACTCTTCATTCAGCAGTGCTTTTATTTTTACTCCCCTCTCGACAGCTTTGATTACCTCGTTAAATATAAGTATGGTGGATTCAGTATCTTTAAAGCCACACTCCTCGTTTTGAGGTTTATTGCCTAAGATAATGCAGATGCAGATTTCTTTTTCTGCCTCTTCACAATTTGATCTTATCATTTCCTCAGTTTCTTCTATCCCGACTGCAGTTGTCCAGAACGTTCTTTCTTTTGGTCTCGCAGGAATTTTTTTTGAAATAATCTCTTCTATTTGTAATGCTGCTTCAATTGTCTTCTGCAACTGCTTTTCCATATTCTCCCTCTTTTGCTGCAATAACGTCTTAAATGTCAATCTGGGTTTTCTTGCCATGTATCTCTTTGGTCTGGTGTTTTGAACTTCAATCAATCCCTTGGCAGCGAGCGAATTCAGTTCCTGATACACTCTGCCAAATGGAATTTTTGTTTCATTGCATATCACGCTTGCCTCGGCAATACCTAATTCTACTACTTTCAGGTATGCCTCAATCTCATAATTGCTCAATCCGAGCTCCTTGAGCAGTCTCCTCGTTTCCATTTTTACAACACCTTTACAGGTTTTTTGTTGTGTATAAATTTTATATATCCCCTATGTAGTTTGGATATATCAATATAAATATTGTGTTATTTGGGATGAAATAAAAAGATAGGGTATGAAAAAAAGCAGAGGTGAGAGGATGAGTATGAGTAAAAGAGGGAGAAAAAGGGAAAAAATTGGAAGGAGGGTTTTAGCGAGATGCGTAGTTATGTGCACCGTAGCGGCTATTATCAGCTCTTTGGCAATTCCAGTTCCGGCATTGGCTGCATTGCAAGCAGAAGACCCCGTAACCATCACCGTAAATGCACCAGCGTACGTAGAGGAAACTTTTAACGTAACCATAGACGTGGCTAACATTACGGACTTCAACTCAGGGCAGTTTGACCTCTCTTTCAATTCCAGCGTGGTGAACGTAACCGATGTGAGGGATGGAGAGATAGATGGGGAAGCGGTGCCGATATTTATGTGGAGTTTCGTTGATGCAGACACGGTGAGGGTGCTTATCAGTCTGCCAATGGGCGTGGGTGTGAGTGGTTCAGGAAATTTAGCGGAAGTGGAGTTCGAGGTAAAAGGTAAGAGCGGCGATAAAAGTACATTGGATATTTCCAATGGGATGCTTGTGGATACCGAAGCGGAGGAAATAGAAGCGGAGTGGTATGGTGACGAAGTAACAGTCCTACGGGCAGTGGTAAGAGTTGATGCACCCGATTATGTGAACAAGGCATTTAATGCAACCATAGGGATAGACAATGTAACGGACCTTAACTCAGGGCAATTCGACCTGTCTTTCAATTCCAGCGTGGTGAACGTAACCGATGTGAGGGACGGAGAGATAGATGGGGAAGCAGTGCCAATATACATGTGGAGTTTCGTTGATGCAGACACGGTAAGGGTGCTTATCAGTATGCCAATGGGTGTGGGCGTGAGTGGTTCGGGGAATTTAGCGGAAGTTGAGTTCGAGATAAAAGGTAGAAGCGGAGATAAAAGCGAGTTGGACATTTTCAATGGGCTACTCGTTGATACCGAAGCGGAGTGGTATGGCGACGAAGTAGCAGTTCTACGGACAGTGGTAAGTGTTGATGCACCTGAATATGTAACAGATACTTTCAATGCTATAATCAGAATAGAGAACGCAACGGAGCTCAACTCAGGGCAGTTCGACCTTTCTTTCGATTCGGGCGTGGTGAACGTAACTGATGTGGAAGATGGTGAAATAGGCGGGGAAACGGTGCCGATATACATGTGGAATTTCGTTGATGCAGACACGGTAAGGGTGCTTGTGAGTATGCCAATAGGCGAGGGAGTAAGCGGCTCAGGGTGCTTAGCAGAAGTAGAGTTCGAGGTAAAAGGAGAAGAGGAGGATAGAAGCACATTGGATATTTCCAACGGGCTACTTGTGGATACCGAAGCGAAGGAAATAGATGCAGATTGGTATGATGACGAAGTTACAGTTAAAGCACCTATATTCGATACCGGCGAAGGAACTTATCCAAGCATATTTGGAACACATGAAGGAACAATTACACCTTCCAAGGACATCCCGGTTCAAAAGATGTACACTTACCCATGCATAGGGACGGGAGGGCATTCAGAATATGTAAAGATTTGGAATGCCACGTGGGAAGGCACAGAAGCTCATTGGATTGGCTACATCGAGGATTATCACAACATTACTTTCAGTGAGCCTTTCACCTTAGAAGCAGGTAAGATGTACAACTACACCATAAAAACAGGCTCTTATCCGCAGATTTGTCACACTGATGAATTTGAGGTAGAGAGTGGAACTGGAACAATTAGATGCACAAAATTCACAGACGCAAATGGAAAGGTGTACGGCGACTGGATTCCAGCGATAAAACTCTGGTAGGTGGTAAGGTGGAAGAATGATGGGGGAAGAAGAAAGGAGGGATAGGATAAGGAGGTGAAAGGAAAAGGGAGAAGTAGCAAAGGAACCTTGGAGTTGACAATGGTGGGTATAACAGTTTTACTTGTTTTAACGACAATAGCGGTTATGTTTCTCGCAGTTACACCAGTAACAGTAGTAGCACAACCAGTAGAAGTCAGGGTTACACCGGAGACACCGGAGTTGGGGTATATAGAAGAAGGAGCAACTTTTACCGTTACCATAGAGATAAAGGATGTGACTGACCTCAACTACGCGCAGTTCGACCTGTCTTTCGACCCAGATGTGGTGAAGGTAAGCGATGTAAAGAAAGGAGAAATAGAGGGTGTGGATGTGTCAATTATTCCGATTCTAGATGCAGACACCGTGAGGGTGATCGCGAATATGCCAATGGGAGAGGAAGTGAGTGGCTCCGGGTACCTGGCTGAAATCGAGTTCAAAGTAAAAGGAGATGAGGGAGATGAAAGTGTATTGGATATATCTGAAGGTTCTCTCAACAAAGAAGGGCCAGAAGGGTGGTTCTTTCACATATCAGCTAATGGATTTAAGGACGAACTCAACGATGAGGAAATCTCGGATGAATTAAAAGCAATCTTCGAGGATAAAGGATACCCCCTGGAAAATCCAACGGTCAAAGTTAAACAGGAGGACAGGTTTTGGGATATTATTGACTTCCCTACGAGAGTATACGGAGTCTCCGTTCAAGGTAACCTTATTCAAATTAAAGACACGGGAGAAATATTGGCAAATTGGATTGATGCAGAGATAAGAATAGGTGAGGATGAGGAAGAGGGGGAAGAAGAGGAAGACGAAGTCGACGAAGAAGTTACACCAGGGTCTCCAAACATAGCGGCCTGGAAACCTGCCGAAGCGGTTGTAAGCAATGCAGCAGGCGAGTCAAGAACTTTCAATATCACCGTAAACCAAATAGCAGATATTAGCTGGCAGATAAATGGTACAGAAGTGCAAACAAATGAAACCGTAACGGAAGCAGTTTTTACGAAGAGTGCAGTTATTGGAACCTGGAACGTATCTGTAATTGCAACTAACACAACCACTGGATTATCTGATATGCATACATGGATATGGAGCGTAACACTTACTGCAACTGTAACGCCAACGCCAACACAGGTACTGGGAGTAACACCGACACCTGAAGCAGAAATTGAAGGAACACCAACGCCACAAGAAAAAAGAACAGCACCAAAAGAAAAAGCAACCCCTGTGCCTACTGCTGCGTCAACACCAAAACAAGAAGTGCCGGGATTTGAAGCTGTGTTTGCAATCGCAGTGATGTTAGGGTTAGGGATTGTGTATATTCTGCAAAGGAGGCGATGAGAGTGAAGAGAAGAAAAAAAGAAAAGACGAAGACAAAAAAGCGTTCTTTGGTGGAAATAGCAATCGTATGTTCGATGCTGTTGGTGGCTTTACCGGGTATTGCTGCTGAGCAAAATGTACAAGTCGCTGTGAATGCACCAGCGCAGGTAGAGGGAACTTTTGATGCAACTATAGATGTGGATAGAATTATGGATTTCAACTCAGGGCAGTTCGACCTCTCTTTCAATTCCCGCGTGGTGAACGTAACGGATGTGAAGGACGGCGAAATAAACGGTGAAGCGGTACCAATATTCATGTGGGGTTTCGTGGACACAGAGACAGTGAGGGTGCTTGTCAGTATGCCAATGGGCGTGTATGTGAGTGGCTCAGGGTGCCTGGCAGAAGTTGAGTTTGAGACAAAAGGCAGAAGCGGTGATAAAAGCAATTTGGATATTTCCAGTGGGCTGCTTGTGGATATTGAAGCGAAGGAAATAGAAGCGGTGTGGTATGGTGGTGAAATAAGAATAAGTGGTGAGGTGGAAGAGCCTGCTCCAATGCCGACAATAGCACCTGAAGAAACACCATTGGAAGAGGCAACGCCAGCAGTAAAACCAACAGCGACACCAACTACTGATGGGAAGCCAACATCAAAACCAAAATCATCAGGATTCGAGGCTATTCTTGCAATAGCGGTGATGTCCGGGATCGCTTATACTCTACTAAGAAAGAGATGAGAAGAAGAGGAGGAATAAAAGGATAAGGTAATTGTGTACCTGTGGTAAAGGTGTGAGGTGTCAGATTCCTGAAATCTGATCCCTAAAACCTAACACCTAAAACCTAAAAGAATTTAGGAGGTGATAAAGAAAAAAATGAAAACAAAAAATAAAACGATAGCGTTGTTAGAAATAGCGGTAGTACTGTGTTCGGTGTTCTTAGTGGCTTTACCAGCAACGGGGATTGCCGCTGACCAAAATGTACAACAAGAAATGCAAAAAGTAATTACACCTGAGGTTCTGACCGCTTCGGAAGATGATTATATCTTAGAGATTTACAGCAATGCAAACGAAGACGATACAATTGATATGCGTGACTTTACATACACGGCGAGAATAATCTTAGAGTTAGAAGACCCTACTGATTTAGCAGATGCGAACTTTGACGGGGAAATAACTGTGGGTGATATGGCGCAAATCGGGCTGATAATTCTCGGCAGAGAACATGAGCTTACGTTCGTCGATTCCATGGATAGAATCGTGACGGTGAACAAACCAGTAGAGAGGGTGATTATTGACTTTTGGATCGATGCCGCTGTGACATTACAATCACTAAAAGCCGAGGATGTAGTAGTTGGTGTTACTGATGTTATAATAGACGAGCCAATACTCTTCCCGGAACTCAGCGAACTCCCATGTATTGGAGTAGTATACTGGCCTGATTATGAGAAAATACTGGAGCTTGAACCAGATGTGGTCCTTATAGGAACAGATTATATGACTTTTGATGAAATTCAGGATACGATTCAATCCCTGAATCCTGACATCGTAGTGCTTCGCTTCGATTACGCCGTTCCGTCGAGTTATGCTGACGAGGTAACAAAGTTGGGATATATTTTTGACAGGGAAGAAGAAGCAGAAGAGTTAATTGATTTCATCGAAGGACATCTAAGCACGATTGAGGAAAAAGTGAGTGACATTCCCGATGATGAGAGGGTGAAAGTCTACGTTGAATGGTGGGGGGATTACTCCACTACAGGTTCCGAGGAATACATTGAAATGGCAGGAGGAAACAATATCTTCAGCGAAATAGTAGGTTATCCTTCTGCTGTAGACCGCGAAGTGTTGATAGAACGCGATCCAGAGGTCATAATTCGCCTTTGGGGCGGCGGCTATCAAACAGACGATGTGACCGAGATGCGTAATAAAAGAGACGAGATTATGGATCGTCCCGGATTTGCTACTGTTGCCGCAGTGGACAGCGAGTGCGTTTATATGTGCTACTCAAATATCATAGTCTCGACAACGTATTTTGTGGGTGTTTCGTATTATGCAAAGTGGTTCTATCCAGGGCTTTTCGAGAATTTAGACGCAAATGCGATACATCAGGAATACCTGGACAGATTCCTGCGCATAGACTTCGACCTGAGCGAGCACGGCGTATTCGTGTATCATCCCGAGCAGCATCCGGATGGAAGGTAATAACATGGCAGCAGTAGAAAGCACAGGAACGAGTAGTGAGATACAAGGGCAATACGAAAAACATGAAAAAGTTTGGTGGGGGGATTTTTTTTTCTCCTCCCCTTGCACAGGCGAACCATGATTACGGAAAAAGTTGTCAGGTACTATGACAGAATATCGAAATATTATGACCTAATAGACATTCTATTATTTAAGTTTCGCTACACTGAAATGCTTGATTACTTCGAATTTTGCGACACGGCATTAGACATCGCTTGTGGCACCGGAAGCATGTCCTTCGAGCTTGCCAAAAGATTTGAAAAAGTATATGGGTTGGATATATCAAGAGGAATGCTGAACAGAGCTATATTAAAGGCGGAGGACGAAGAGGTATATTTTATGTATGGGACTGGCGAGTACCTTCCATTTAGAGATGAATGCTTCGATGCGGTAACGTGTATACTTGCAATAGACCTCTTCCCAAATCCAGAAAAGGCAATAACAGAGATGAAGCGTGTTCTAAAGCACAGGGGCATCTTGGTGGTAAATCTTTTAGAACTCAGAGACGGCGTTTTGAAGAAGGTACTCGGGAAAACATTGCAATCGATTCGGAGGGAGTTTTTCACCGATTTAGATTCTGAAAAGCTATTAAAAATTTTGAGTAATGCAAAAAGATACGAAAGGAGAGATATTATTGGTCCTTTTTTAAGTTCTCTTTGCAACAATATCGTTTTCGTTTATCGAAAGCGCCTATAAAATGTTAACTTTGAGTATTCTTCACAAAAAGCAAGATAAAGAGGGGGATAAAAAATGCAAAACAGATTAAATGTCGTATCAGACATATATTCGGCATTTCCGTTGCATATGCGAACTGCTGTCATGGGAAAGGTTGATTGGAGGAGTTTTCTATGAACGACAAGAAATTGATAATTGAATCCGACCCGAATGAAAAATATGATGTAATCGTAATAGGTGGAGGTCTTGGAGGATTGACCTGCGCAGCAGTTTTAGCGAAAAGAGGTCACAAGGTTATTTTATTTGAACAGCACCATAAAGTTGGTGGTTACGCTACCACCTTTCAGCGTAAAGCTCCTAATGGAGATGTCTTCAATTTCGAAGCCTCCATCCACACAATCGTGGGTTGCAACGAGAGTGGTTTTATTACTCAGACGCTTAAAGAGGTTGGAACAAAAGAAGATGTAGAGTTCATCGATCTTGGCCCAAACCACCTGAAGATTGCCCTTCCAGATAGAACAATCGACTTTCCATTTAGACAAGATGACTTCATTAGGATGTTGACCACACAATTTCCTGAAGAGGGACAAAACATTCAAAAATTTTTCAATGATTTGGATAATTTCTGGGCTCTCTTTCCTGATATTCGGGCAAAGGCTCTATTCCAGGAGTTTCCGATGGATTTCAGTGAGCTACCAGAGTTCATGAAGGATTACAATCGATCTCTTCAGTCAGTTTTATCATCCTACTTTGCCGATGGCAGGATATGTGATATTTTGTATGCTCCCCTTAGTTATTATGGCTTAGGCGTCTCTGATATTGATTTCTTAAAATATGCGGTATCAATGAGAGAAATTTTCAGAGAGAAGAGCTACTGGATCAAAGGTGGCTCCCAGAATTTATCAAATGCCTTTACAAGTGCCATAGAAAAACATGGTGGCAGGGTGCGCGTAAACTCCATGGTGAAGAAGATTCTGATTGAAAGAAACAAGGCTATTGGAGTTGAACTTGAAGATGGGAGCATATATCATTCTGATTTTATCGTCTCCAATGCCGATGCAACTCTGACATTCTTCCAGCTGGTCGGAACCGAGAATCTGCCTGAGGAATTTGTAAAGAATCTTTCTGAAATGACTGCCACACTATCCTTTTTTGAAGTTTATCTCGGACTTGACGAGAGTTTTGAAATCCCTGACACATTCTCTTCGAGCTTCGAGGTTGTTATCTTGGAGGAATATGGTATCCACAAAGTCTCTGAAGTTACGGATACGGAGGTGCTCCCAATAGCTGGAATCACCAACTATACCACATTTGACCCTTCACTTGCCCCAAATGGTAAGCAAATTATAACTATATTGGCACCGATGCAAACGGGCGATTTGAAGAGGGATTGGGGTGTCTCTAACTATAAAGAAAGAAATGAGAAATACCAAAGGAAGAAGGAAGCGATCATAGCAGAACTTATTGAGATGGCAGAGATAGTTTATCCAGAATTATCCAAACATATCCTTGTAAAAGAGGCTGCAACCCCCTTAACATATCAAAGGTACACCCTGAACAGGAACGGGTCTCTTGGCTTTGACATCGAGTATAAGAGGCTACCGCAACAAACACCCGTCGAGTGTCTCTATCTGGCAGGTGGATGGACTGAGCCTCATGGTGGGGTACTGGGCGTCATCATCAGTGGGAAACAGGCAGCGGAGATGGTTCACGATCAGGTCAAGAGATCAAAATAATGAAGCTGGCAGAAAGAGCTTGCCACTAAATTTAAACGAGTGTATGGAATAGACACTTCATATCATTTGATAGAGAAAAACTAAAAACACAAAATGCAAAACAGATTGAAAGTCGTATCGGACATATTCTCGGCTATTCCGCTGCACCGGCGAACCACGGTTATGGGAAAGGTAGCAGGAGCTCTGCTTGCCGTAAGCAAGATAAAAAATGCCGTGCCTCTAATCCACGGTCCGGTGGGATGTGCGTATCAGCGCAGGATAAATCCGTTTGAATTAAGCTCGAATTTCTTTGAGATGCCAATGCCATGCACCGACCTGACCGAACTCGATACGGTATATGGAGGTGAGGAAGCCCTTAAAGAATCAATATTACAAACTTATGAGCGATACCATCCTAAGTTGATCGTGGTGATTACCACCTGCCAGAGCGATATTATCGGCGATGACGTGAAGGCGGCAATAAATGAAATAAAGGCAGACATAGAATGCGATGTCGTTTTTTCAACAGGTTCTCTGTTTCCAAAAAGGCGTGATATAAGCGTGGTAGGAACTCAGGATGTTCTTTACGCTATCGTGGACCAGTTGCTGGAGGAAAAAGTAAAGGAGCAAGTAAAAGAGAAAAACTCAGTAAACGTAGCGATTTTTTCTGTTCATGGTGCAGCATCGGAAATGAGCGAAATGAAAGGGATGCTGGAAAAAATCGGCATAAAAATAAACGGGATATATTTCGATGGAACCGCTGCCACCACCGTTGAAGACCTGAAGAATATGCCGAGGGCAGAGCTGAACATCGTGGATTATCCGCAGGCATGGGCGATATTGATGAAAGAGAAATTTGGCATTGATTACATCGAGACGTTTCCTATGAGCCTCCGCCGTCCGGAAGCAAGCAGTCCTTTTGGTGTCGAAGGCGGCATAAAATTCTTTACTGAAGTAGCAGAGAAGTTTGGGTTAGAAGAAAAAGCGATAGAAGTCATGAATGAGGAAAAGAGGAAAATCGAGCCTGAGTTGAAGCGGCTCAGAGCAAAATTAGGGGGTAAGAAAATTGCCATTTCTCCATTGCTGTTTTTTCATTCCGGAGTCGTTCCAATTCTACTTTCTGATTTGAAGATGGACGCCAGGTATATACTGCTCGAAGAATTTAAAAGTTACAGTGCAAATGTAGTAATAATAAAATTCGTGAAGCTATACCTTTCAAGAATTTGCAAAAAATACGGCATGAAGCCAGAAATGTTGGTGGATTTCACCACGGATGAAGAAATCGAAGCATTGAAATCGGTTGACCTCGTAATAGCTCCGAGAAATAATGACGTACTGAGATATCAAATGCATGGAATAAAAGCATTCAATGCGGGTTCGTTTTCCGAGCATTATGGGCGGATAGGCTTTAAAACTTCGTTAGATCTGGGTGAGATGCTGGTCAAGGAGTTGAATAAACCTGTGCAAAGGTCACCACTTATTAGCATGCTGGACTATGACGCAAAGCGTCAAGCGATGACGGAACCCTGGGCGAGGTTGGAAGATACATGGAGAACGCTTTGGGGTACGGGATGGTGACAGAATGAAAAATCCCAATATCAAATACTACCAAATCCCAAGAAATAAACAAACAAATGAAACAAAAAGGGAGTGTGATTAAATGATTGAACCCATTCAAGGATGCAGGGCGATAGGAGCATTGCGTGCATTTCACGGCGTAAAGGATTGTGTTAGCATACTTCATTCTCGACCTGGCTGTTACTGCGGCATGATGCTTCTCAGGGCTTTATACGACCAGAGCGATATGCGAGTCGCCTGTTCGGGAATGCACGAAAAAGACGTGGTGCATGGTGCCGAAGACAGAATTGCAAAAGCCATAAAAAAAGTTGATGAACTTTATAAGCCAAAACTGATTGCGTGCCTGAGTTGCTGTGCACCCACAATAATTGGTGATGATGTAGGGGGAGTAATTGAGTCGTTAAGACGCAAAGTATCTTCAGAAATCGTTTACTTGAGCTGCGGAGGGTTTGAGAGTGTTGCATGGGTAGGATATGAGGATGCCATCGCAAAACTGGTAGCTTTCATGAAAAAGGAGAAAAAAGTAGAAAACTCGGTAAATTTAATTGGGTTCCATTCAGATGTTGTGAAGTCCTCTTTCGACCTGAAAGAAATAAAGAGGATGCTGAATGCTTGTGATGTTTCGGTCCTCGCAGTTCTCACGGATTCACGTTTTGAAGAGATAAAAAGAGCACCAAATGCCGCCTTAAATGTCGTCCTGAGTGGAGATGGTGTAAAGGCAGCTCAGATAATGGAAAAGGAATTTGCAACGCCCTACATAATTCTGGATTACCCTTATGGGCTAAACCAAAGCGTTGAGTTTTTAGAAAAGATATGCAAAGAGTTGGGAAAGAAGACCTCGGATAACTTTATAGAGGAAGAAAAAAGCAAAATCAAAGAGATGTTATACAAAATTCATCTATACCTGCAGGGTATTTCCGGCACTCCAGTTGCGGTTATAGGCGAAGCATCAAGAGCTATCTCGCTTACAAAGTTCTTGTGGAACGAGCTAAGTCTCGACCCTCGAGTGGTAGCAATAACCGATGCAAATTACGTTTGTGATGAACTTTCGAAGGACATAAAAAAATATGCTCAAAAGGTGCTCGTGGAACCTGATAAATATGAAATGAGCAAAACGATAGAGGATTCAGGGGTTGAAATAATCTTTGGGTCGAGTTTTGATAAAAAAATATCGCATAGATTGGGCGTGCCTTTTATCAAATTTTCTTATCCAATCATAGATGAGGTCTCGCTTTCTGATGCGCCTTATGCGGGATTCAGGGGTGTTCCAACACTTATTGAAAAGGTGTTGAACACAGTTTTGAATTCAGAGGATGGAGGCATAGAGACATGAGACAGATCGCAATCTACGGGAAAGGAGGCATAGGAAAATCCACGATAGCCTCTAATCTGGCTGCTGCATACGCCGATGCAGGTTTAAAGGTAATGATGATTGGATGTGACCCAAAAGCAGACTGCACTCGCAATCTGCGTGGTGACACCGATATTGACACGGTATTGGAAGTAATGAGGGAAAAAGGAATCAAGAAGTTAGAAGTGAGTGATTTGGTAGATGGTAAATCCATAACGGTGGAAGAAGTGGTTCATGAGGGATATAAAGGTGTTTCATGTGTTGAATGTGGCGGTCCAGAGCCCGGCGTGGGTTGTGCAGGGCGTGGTGTGATTATAGCAACCGATTTGCTCAAGAAGCTGGATGTGTATAAGAAATACGATTTAGATGTGGTAATCTACGATGTTTTAGGAGACGTTGTCTGCGGCGGGTTTGCGATGCCACTAAGGGAGAGCTTGGCTGAAGAAGTCTATGTCGTTACATCTTCTGATTTCATGTCAATCTATGCTGCAAACAACATCTGCAAAGGAATAGAAAGATATGCCACAAGAGGAGGGTCTCTTTTAGGTGGAATCGTGTACAACGTAAGAGGGTCTATGGACTACATC
Source organism: Candidatus Methanophagaceae archaeon GoMg1 (assembly GCA_013180605.1). GTDB lineage: Archaea > Halobacteriota > Syntropharchaeia > Alkanophagales > Methanospirareceae > QEXZ01. The sequence goes on from QBUL01000151.1 coordinate 18,386, forward strand.
GAGCCAGTAAAAAGGTTTTCAGCTCTCATCGGCTCTTCATTGATTGGTCACATACCGAATAGTAATACGATAATCAAGAGTGAGATAGTAGGAAAGACGGTCTTAGAATATGCACCAGACTTGGAGATAGCCGATGTTTTCAAACGTGTCGCAGATAGAATTTATAACAATAAGGAAGCGAAAGTGCCACACGCATTATCAAAGGACGAATTAAAAGAGATTGCGGGGGTGATAACAAGATATGCGGAAGAAGAAAGTTGCTGAGCATTACACCAGAAAAATACAAAAAATGACATCGAGCACGGAAACAGCAGGAACAGGAACAAAGAGGGCAGAAATAAAAGAGCAATACAAAAAATTTATCGGAAGGAAAATCCTATTTATTCTCTTTTCCCTCATCCTAATTTTTATTATCGCGGGCGTAGCTGCAACACTTGGCTCTTTCCCAATCACCGTCACAGAGGTATATTCAATAATATGGCATGGTCTATTTCAAAATCCCGAAACGACAAAAGAGATTATTGTGTGGAACCTGAGATTGCCACGCATTTTAATGGGTATTTTAGCAGGAATAGGGCTTGCAATTGCGGGGACGATGATGCAAGGTATTTTAAGAAACCCACTTGCGAGCCCCTTTACGCTGGGAATCGCATCAGGCGCGGGATTTGGCGCTGCTCTTGCCATCCTTCTCGGTGCAGGTATTATCGCTGGTGGGACTGGTAAGT
>QBUL01000186.1 GCA_013180605.1 Candidatus Methanophagaceae archaeon GoMg1
AAACTATTTCATCTGCTCCTAAAGTCAGCGATTTTGGAGACTTTAGTAGCAAAGCCGCCGTGAAGGGCTTTGGGGCAGAATTTAGATATTTCTATTCTCTGTGGTTATTTGATTGATTTTCTCGGCTGATAGAGGAGATTAGGCTATTCTTGTCCCAATGTCAACTTCTCCAAAAGATATAGGGTGTCGTGAGTAGTGAACGCCCCGTGTGGCTATCTATGGTCTTATCATTACATTGGCTAAAGTTACCAGGAACAATGCAAGAGTTAACCACCCTACCAATCCTTCGACCATGACAAACTTTCTATAGCGATCTACCGGATACCAATCTCCATAGCCGACAGTAGTAAATGTAACCATACTAAAATAAAAAGCATCCCAAAATGATACTCGGATACTATCTCCATCACTTTCTTTTAATCGCATGATACCATTCCCTAACCTGTAAATAAGGGCGAATACCAGAATTAATACTACACCACATATTATTGTATATTGTGGTCTCACGCCATAGCCACAAGTAACCCACATGAATATGTCACCGAGCTTTGAGAAAGACCATTTTTTGTTTGCTTGACTCAGTCGCCGGTACTGGTAATAAGCATCGTCAGCATCCTCAAACTGCTCCATCTCCCTGAAATTTTTTATTAGTTGGGCATATGTGGGACCATCAAAGACCAGAGAATTTTTGAGGGAACTCCAATCGACTTTCATCCGATAAAAATCTGCTTCACGCAGAGAAATATGAGTAAATGAGGTATTTGAGAAAAATACTCTATTAAATTCTGTAAAATCAAATGAGACACCTTTTCTAAAATTCACATCCCTGAAGTCGGCAATACCACTAAAACTCGCATCTGAGAAGTCGGCATGACCATTAAAACTCGCACCCCAAAATTTGGCATCATCACTAAAACTCGCGTCCTCGAAATCCACGAAATAGGCAACATCATCAAAACTCACATCCCTGAAGTCGGCAATATCACTAAAACTCGCATCGTGGAAGTCGGCATGACCATTAAAACTCGCACCACTGAATTTGGCATCGTCACTAAAACTCGCATCTGAGAAGTCGGCATCATCACTAAAACATGCATTGTGGAAGAGGGCAACATTATTAAAATCCGCACCCCTAAATTTGGCAGCACCATTAAAATCCGCATTCCAGAACCAAGAAATTTTACTAAAACTCGCATCTGAGAAGTCGGCATATCCATCACTAAAACTTGCATCGTAGAATAAGGCAATACCACTAAAACTCGCATCTGAGAAGACGGCATTACCATTAAAATTCGCACCCCAAAATTTGGCAGCATCACTAAAACTTGCATCGTGGAAGTTGGCATAACCACCAAAACTCGCATCTGAGAAGTCGGCATTACCATTAAAACTCGCACCCCAAAAATTGGCATCGTCACTAAAATTCGCACCCCTAAAAATAGTCCTTACGCCTGAAAAGGAAGTATCCTGAAAATCAAGAGGTTTTCTAAATTGGGTATAGGAAAAATCAACTGTATTTTCAAAAACTGAGTTTATAATTGTTATTTCGCTTTCAACAATATTTTGCGGTTCTTTAAAATCAAAAAGTCCGATTATACAGACGTTTTCAAGGTATATGTCTTCTCCGTTTTCAATTTGTTTTAAAATATCGTCAGCGTTAACTTCTGCAAGCTCTCGTGCCTGAACACCGATGGACATTACCAAAACTACTATAACGGGCAAGAGCGCCCACAGGATCACGTTTCTTGTCTCCATTTATTCACCTCTATTGCTCTATAGATTTAACATTGATTTTTGCCATTTCATTTATAACATTCTCTCTTTTATAACAGGTTCAGGGCTTGCGGGGACATGGGCGGAGCCCATGACTAAACAAATACAGATGACCAAAATTAAAAATTGTTTAGGATTTAGTGCTTAGGATTTAGGATTTCTTACCTCTTATTGGGCGTATCCTTTTCACCTCCTTTCATTATAAACCAAACCTCTATAAGTCTATTCACAGTCTTATAAAGACTTTTCAAGCCTTCTTCATCCTCTTTAACACCATCTGCACCTTTATCCTTCGACCAGAAGGTAGCACCGAGGTTTGCGCCGAAAGCTCCTCCTCCTACGGGAACCATCTCATTTATCAAATAGAAATCAGTAATAGCTCTGATTGCAAGCTCCTGCCCGCCAATACGATCTCCACCATCCGCAACTGATGCTCCTACCTTTCCACGGAGCGCATGAGGTTTGCTCGCTGCAAATGCTCTCATTCTGTCGATAACCACTTTCGTCTGACCGCTGAGTGTTCCCTGATAAACTGGCGTTCCAATCAAGATTGCATCTGCCCATTCGAACCCTGCGTAGACCTCATTCATCGCATCGTCGTGGATACAGCTTCCTTCTTTGATGCAGTGGTCGCAGTGGAGACAGAAGTTGAGCTTCTTACCGCGAACAGAGAAGTACCGCGTCTCAGCATTCCACTTCTCCTCTGCATACCGCAACGCTTCTTGAATTATCCAATCGGTAGCTGCTACCCTTGGACTCCCAGAGATACCAAAAAGTTTTAGCATTCGTCTATGTTTCTTTGGTAAAGCTTTCTTTACACTTTTTCTTTTTTACAAAAAGAAAATTTAGCCTGTGCTAAAAGAAAAACAAAATAACGTTTTTAGTCAAGGTTTTTACCGAAGGTAAAAAAAAAGTTTCTCGTGAAAATCTGTGTAATCTTGTGGTTATAAAATTTTATTATACATCCCGTTCCACATCACATCACCTTCTCCAGACTCATATCAAACATCCTCTTCGTCTCTAGTGCAAGCGCATCCGGAAGACCCGTAATGTCCACATTCAAGAACCCGCGAATGATCACCGAAGTAGCCTCCTCCTCGCTCAAACCCCGTGCCATCAGGTATTGAATCTCCTCTTCCGCAACCTTGCCCACCGCAGCTTCATGCGAAAGGTCGAGGTCTTTACGTGTCGCTTTGAGCTCTGGAATTGAATCTACTTCCGCGGAATCAGAAAGCATCAAGCCCCTGCATTCGATATGCCCCTTTGCGTTTGCCGCTTCCCCAATGACATCACTACGTGCGATGACCCTCGCATTGTCGGTAGCAATCACCCTCGATATGATCTCAGACCTGCTGCCTTCGCCCCGAAGTACAGCTCTTGACCCCGAATCAATCTTTGTGTTTCCATGAGCATATATAATTGTCTGAAAGGTTGCCCTTGCATTTCTACCCATGCAATACGCGGTTGGATACATTTGGAGCGATTTAACGGGTGTCATCAAGATGTAATTGCTGATAAATGTGCCATCATCCTCAATCATCACAGCACTTCTTGGTCTGACTTCCATGCCACGGCTCCAGTTGTGTATCATGGTAAAAGTAATCTTCGCACCTTTCTTCACGTAAAATTCAGAAACGCCGAGATGAAGTGCAGAATTGACCGCATGAGAGACAGAACATCCGGTAATAATATGAAGTTCCGAGTCCTCCTCGGCAATTATGATGTTGTGCACCTTCTGCCCGATTTTATCAGAGCTGATGAAGAGACAGGACTGCACAGGCATCGTTACCTTTTTGCCCGCTTCAGACCGGATAAAGTACCCCTGTGTCAGGCCTAATTCGACATTCGCGGTATATTTATCCCTATCCACGGGAACCGCCTTCCACAGATAATTTTTTAGCCACTCATGCTCCTTTAATGCATCCGTCGTGCTCATAAGCTCCAAACCAGAGTATTTCACCGTTGAAAATACCACGGAACCGTCTTGCTGTAAAAACGAACCAGACCTGTCTTCCTCAGAAGGTTCAATACCTGCATCGAGCAGGTCTTGCTGATATTCTTCTGGAAATTCGTCCAGTGAGTTGAGGGGCTTGTGTTCTCCCCCGGTAACATATTTCTCGATCGCGATGTCTTCGCCAAAAACCGCTTTTTTCGTCTTTGCACGCCCCGCACGCTCAATTATCTCTTCTTTATTCATTCCGCACCTACCCCTTCACTGCGTTTACATAACTCCACACATTTTTCAAAACCATTCTCCATGATGTTCTTTGTTATCTCGTCAGGCATCCCAGAACAAGCTATCCGCCCTTCAAGCATCACATGTGCACGGTCTGCCTTTAGGTAGCGCATTATAGACCCACTATGCGTAATTATAAGCCCTGCCTTCTTTCTTTTACTTGGTCTCTTGTTTCTATCCAAAAGCTCACTCATTATCCTCCCTATGAGCTCTATGTTCTCGACATCCACACCAGAGTCTGGCTCGTCGGACATGATGAAGTCTGGAGATTGTGCGAGCAGTTGCAGTATCTCCGACCTTTTGACTTCCCCGCCTGAAAATCCGAGGTTCACATCCCGGTTCAAGAAATCAACCGAAATATTAAGCCTTTTCGCAAGCGCTATCAGGTCCTCATCTATTTTTTCCTCTTTTCTTCCCTGTGCAATATTCACCATATCGCCGAGCTTTACACCTCTTATCTCAGGCGGGTGCTGGAAGGACATACCCATTCCCAGTTTCACACATTCATTGGTCGGCAAATTGATTATATCAACGCCTTTAAACGTCATACTTCCTCTTGTGACCTTATAATTGGGAAAACCCAGGATGGTCATCAGAAGTGTTGTTTTTCCACAGCCATTGGGCCCAAATAACACGTGCACCTCTCCTTGTTCGATATTAAGAGTTAAATCCCTTATAATTTCTTTCCCTTCCACTTCCACAGTCAAATCTTTTATTTCCAGCATCACTTCCATTTTTTGATATCCCCCTCTTACTATTTTAAATGTTCTCCTATCTTTTAAGCTTTTCCATTTTTCACGCCTTTGCAATTTCTCAATATCGGTTTTAGACAGATTGAACTGCAGCAGTTTCTTATTTTTTATGATTTTAACCTATCTTGAAACACAACCAGAATATTTGGATTATCCGAAAGTCACGTTTTAAAAAATCGAAACAAATCCTCTATCAGGTCCAGCGCTTCCGGAAGTATCACGAACACTACGTAGGCAATAACAATCAACGCAATCATTGAGCCTATCCTCGCTAATACTTCGTGCGCGATAAAAAAGCTGTGTAAAGGGGAGCCAAACCATTGCTCAAAGTATGCAGCGCCGACTAATGCGTTTCTTAATATGTTTAATCCGTATATAACAGGAACAGAGACAAAAAAGGCTTTTACCTTTCTTCCTATTGGAGCGGTTACACCAAAAACCACACCCGTAAAAAGAGCCATACTTTGTATCGCAGTGCAAGCTAAGATTATCTCTATCGGTTTGTAGACCTCATGAAAGGAACCGCTGGTTGAGTAAATGCAGGACGGAGGCACGACATAAACGCCCACGTTGAGCAGATTCAGCATCATAGCGCTTATTTTAGCGGTGACAAAAATAAGTGTATCGCCAAGAAGAGCAAATTCAGAAAACGGGAAGTAAAAGGCCGCGGTTATAAGCGCAATTTTTGTTACCAAGAAAAATAAATCAATAACTTTGTAGTCCTTGTAAATGTTTAGCTTTTCATCTCCGTTTCTGGAAAAGAACTTTCTCATTTTGTGAAGATTTAGATTCTTAGCTTCTTTTCTGACAATAAACTTTTCTTCATCGGCTATTACCCATTCATCCTCTTTTCCTTTCGTAATAAGGGCATTATCAGAAAGTGAAAATCCATTGGTTTTGAACGCTTTCTTCAAGTCTTCCGAGAAGATGCCTTTCTTCAAGTCTTCTTCAAATCTTATGTCCGTCCTAAACAAAAACAAATCCTCGTTTTCACTTGTTTTTAACAAAAAGAAAGCTAAAAGAAGTGAGAAGGCGAGAAATATCAGCGCGAAGGACGTGCGAACGTAGTCCACCAACATTAAACAGCGCAACGTTTCGAAATAGCAGTAACCGGCAAAAGAGACCCAGCCTAAAGCGCCCACTAATTTTCCAAACCTCGATGAATAGAAAACACCATCTGGTTCTTTCCGGCGGGACAACAGCGCCAGAAGGAAAAAAGCTATTGCAATAAACGGGAGGGCGGATTGTGAAATCATTTTAATTGTTTAGATTCAGATTCTTGTATATAAACCATAACTGCTACCTATTTAGGACGCAGATTTACGCGGATTTACGCAGAAAACTATTTCCTCAAATCATCAAATGCCTTACGTTTAACTTCCGGTTTAGTGCCAAAATTAAGTTTAAAATCCTGATTATCTGCGTTCATCTGCGTCCGATTATCAAAAATTATTCTTTCTTGGTTTCCATTGTTTTACTTTATTAAAAGATTTGGATTCGTAAGAAAAGCAAGTATTTCGGGTTGTTTAATTAGCTTGTACATTTCCGTTTCTTTGTTCAGGTTCAGGCGCAGATTCTGATTTAGTCCAAGTTCCTTTTCTACATCCGATGGTTTCAAGAATCTAATACCCGGCACTTCCTCATAATTCGCGTTCTTTACAAACTCGCCATTTGTCAGCTCGAAATAAGCTGCACCACCCTTCATCTTTATCGGCTCGTATATTGACGAGAATGCGTTTGCAACCCAGTTTGCCATCTTTAAAGTCGCTTCAGACGGGTTTATCGTCACGTGCCCGTAATTAGGCGGGATTATAACCTTATCACCTTTCTTTGCCTTTACTACCACTACGTCCGTTATTCGCTCAGTATCTCTTCCCTGTTCCCTGCGCTGTAAGAGATAATGCGCTTCGCCTTCCAATACTTCATACAGCTCAGGATAGGTCATCTTTGAACCGGGTAAGAACGGATGATAGTGTCCTGCAGTTTTAACGAATTCCAACCCGAGCTTATTCGGCGGGATAATGGTGAGGTCATACCTCAGCCCTTTATCTCTTATTTCCCTCTCGTCCTCCTCGTCCTTCGATACCGCCCTGAACATGTAATACAACTCCGTATCCATGTCCGCAGTCGCTAAAAAGTTCTTATCAAGCACGACTTCCTTCAGCTCTTCTAATATTCGTACTGCGGGATAAAACGTTCTTTCGCCAAATTTTAACTCGTGCCATGTCGCTTTCGGTTTCATTGTCTTCTCTATTGAAAGTGATAGCTTCATTTTGTTTTAGATTTATCTCGCCTTAAAATAAGTTACATTTACTACTTCGTCCATATAGATTTTTTCGATTGTTTGAATTGTCCACAGCCGCATTCTATTCGACTTAGTCATCCTTATACCCTCTTAGGAGAACAGGCGTATAACTTTTGGACAGTAAGCACAGCCCCTTCCAAACGAAATCGGTATCAATCAGCATTTCTTGTAAAAAAGCGCTTTTTCGCTTATATATAGCTTTCCTCTCATCAACAATAGCATCTACTGGCGCCATTCCAGAACAAATTTCATTTGATATGAATTGCCATTCCCTTAGATTTCTTAGTGCAGTTATCATAGAATCTCCCAGCGTATCAAACTCTTTGCGCCTCACTTCACGAGTTTTAAATACTGCAAGAAATCGAAAAGGAGTTACCCTTCAATCTTTCCACCACCAGCCCGTACTAATTTTGGTGGTAAATTACTCCATAATTCCGAAGATGTATCTTTCCATATCCTTATGGCTTCTTTCTTGTCTTCGCACTGGCTAAACAGCTTTTTTAACTCGGAATCCCTACTTTCTCTTATTTTTGGATGGAAAATATCCTCATACGGTGTTCTATCATTTAATTTTGCAGAGGGTATGTATGTATGTTTAAATTGCATTCAATTTGAATTAAAACAACCTTCTCTACACTTTCTTTCGTCGGAAGCGAGAAATCAAAAAGTCGAAGATTCACAGATCCTTCATCTCTGCTGGCTGTTCTTCTTCTCACCGCAACCACCTTATTTGCTCCAAAGCATGTTTTGCTTCAGGATACCGTGGCATTACCGCCAGCGCTTCCGTTAAAAGCCTTTTCGCTTCTTCATAATCTTTATAGATTTGATTTGCAAACTGCATTTTGTCATCAATCTACTCCCGTATTTACTACCATTGCTGCATGTTCCATGATTTTTAGTATTTTAGCAAATTGTGATTGAAGGGAATAAAGGCAAAAAGTTCGTTATCGATTTATTTGTGCTAAATATAGGTATAGCAGCGTTATGTGTCATTTATACGAGACTGCATGGGATAAAAACCGGTGGAATGAGTTGAAAGAGAAAAAGAAGGGTCCAAAGAGCAAATCCACGAGAACCGAAAAGTTGGAGAAGCGGGTATTGGCTATCCGATTCAAAAGTCCTGAGAAGGACATGTATGGGATAATCCACGTCACTTATTACCGATACCCGCCAGAACTCGTGCCTTTGTTCCATGGCTTAAACGAGAAACACAAAAGCAAAGGGATTAATCCAAAGATACCGTGGTTGAACAATAAAATTCTATAATTTCGTTTCAAATAATTTTCAACTTTCTCTAACCCTGTTACAAACTCATCGGGTTTCAGTTGACCCCCGTAGGATTCAATTATATGAAGATGATAAGCTCTTGAGCCAAATCGGTCTCTTAAATAGTGTGCCTTCACTTCTTCTCTCATGTTTTTTATATATTTATATCCCTTTTTTACTTAAAAACATGAGCCCGAGATTGTTTTTACGAGGAGAGAGGTGAGTAAGTAGATTGTTGAGCCATGAGTCAGGAGTAGCGATTGCCGTTCTTGTCCTAATAGGGTGTTTTGTAGCCTTTTTCTATCTGACGCGCCTTTTTGTGAGTGGTTTGGGCTCCCTTGCTAAACGATTCAACGTGCCTGAATCAGTTGTAGGTGCTTCGGTAGCCGCAATGGTAAGCAGTGCGCCAGAAATGGGGACTTCGATATTCTCGGTTGTCGAAGGGCATCCGGACATAGGTATGGGAACGATTGTGGGCTCGGCAATCTTTAATATCTCATTATTGATTGCCATTTCGCTCTGGGTAAAAAAATGCGTGCTCGATGAGCATGTGCTCAAAAGGGATGGTGCATACTACCTCTTCGTCGTGATAGTCACGATAGTGACGATCATGGATGGTGTTTTGACACAGTGGGAGGCACTAACCTGGTTCTTGCTTTATGTGGTCTATTTCATCTGGCTTTTCAGGGATGCGATTACGGGGAAGTTCGTTCCCAAAGAGGAGTTCAAGTATGTTCCAACAAAGAAAGCGGTTTTTTATATGGGTATAGGAATTGGCGGTATAGCATTGAGTGCTGATATAATGGTAAGATCAACCGTCCATATTACAAATTCTTTGGGTTTATCAGAATCCCTTTTCAGCTTGATTATCATCGCGGTAGCAACTTCAATTCCCGACCTTTTTGTGTCTGTGGAAGCAGCGCGAAATGGTATGGGGAGCTTAGCGGTTTCAAACGCAGTTGGAAGCAATATATTCGATATTCTGGTAGGGATAGGTTTGCCTTTTAGTTTCGTAGCGGCAACGCCTGTTTATGGCAACATCGGGCTATCAGCCATCTACCTTTTAGTATCGGTGTTCGTCTTCCTGGGCATAATTATGTTCAGAAAAAGTCTGGGCAAAAAAGAGGCGTGCGTACTGGCTGCTGTTTACCTCAGCTATCTTTTTATCGTGATTCTATGCTAACTCAACAAGACACTGATTTACATGGTACTAAATGGAATTATTCTATTTAAAGTACCAAGAAATGATACGGAACCGGATGGTGACTGAAAATTCGGTAGGTTATTTTCTGGCAAGCTACTAAGAACACCTGATACAGCACGACCGCTATTTCTACCAGTGCAAACCTTTTTTCTTTGAAAGAAAAGGTTTTTAGTAATGGTTTCTTTTATAAAGAAAAGATTAAAATGAAAATCTCCATGGACATCGAACTAACTGACATACCGGGTCAGTTAGTGATCACATTGAAGCCCGTATCTGACCTTAGCGGTAATATTCTCAGCGTGCTGCATCAACGGGAAAAGAAGACACCTTCATGCTGAATACCGGTTCAACAGACATTAGAAATAGAATAGAAGCGTTGAACATTTTAGAACGAACGGTGAACAAAAAGGGCATCATGGTTATCTCCTCTATTTAAGGTTGCTCATTTTTTCTTTTTCCCCCCCCCCGCTATCGCCTATGGCGGATTTGACGTGTACCCTATCTCCTTGCTGAACGTGAAATTGCCATATGCTTCCGACTTATCCTCATACATCATTCTGGAGGCAGGAGTATCCGCATCATGCCCATCCTCGATAGACGCATCCACACCCGCAGACACGCTACCATTACCTTCCACATCTATTCCGTAGTACAAGCCTCTTCCGGTAATCCCCACTTCGGTTTCCGTCGCAACATTAGTCGCGATCATCTTACCATAAGCATTCACATCCTCGCATTTCGTAGTAGAAGAAAGAGGAGGGCTGGCTCCAGAATAGCGCATTCCTGCCTGCTCTGCATGGCTTAACGAGCCCAAATCACCTGATGTATAGCCAATGCTTTTCGACACAGCGAGATTTGGCGTGACGTTGGTGTTTACACCGAAACGTTTCTCGAACTCAGTAGTCCCGTTTGAGCCAATCATCTTCTCATCGTATTTGATACTTCCAACTGCCTCTCCCGGTGATAGGGGCGGGTTATTGAGAAGATTTCCATTGCCGGTCATCCATCCAAATTGTTCTCCTTCTATCACTGTCCCATCGCTTTTGATCTCGGTTGTGACGTCAATGAGTGTCTTCGTAGAAGGTTCGATGGTTTTGGCAAGGACCGTTACGGTTACGGTATCAGAACCGGTAACTTCTTCTCCCGTTGACGAAGTTCCCGTAACCGTAACTGCGTTTGTTACTGATCCTGAAGCATCGGAAGCGATGAGAGCAGTAAGGGTAATCGTTTTTGAATCCCCGGGATCCAACGGACCCACGTTGTTCCATATTATTGTTCCATCGTGTGTATCTGCTGCTGGACTGGAAGAGACATAACTCACCCATCCCAAAAGTGTGTCCACAACCCTAACGGGATCGAGTATGCAGTCACCGGTATTGGAAACGGTGATCGTGAACTCTACGTTTGATGACGGAGCAACATCAGGAGGATCTGCAACCTTAGTCACGCTTATGCCTGGGGCAAGGACTGTTACGTCTGCGGTATCGGTAGCGGAGACATCATCACCATGAGGTGGAGTTCCTGTAGCAGTAACAGAGTCTGTCAGCGTTCCAGAAGCACCTTCGTCTATGTGAGCTGTAAGATGGATGGTGGTCGAAGCACCAGAAGCCATAGAACCGAGATCCCAGGTTATCGTTCCGACTGGATCTTCAACTCCTCCAGAGTCGTCTGAGACATAGCTCATACTATCAGGCAAGATGTCAACGACCTTAACAGGATTGAGAGTGCAGTCACCAGTGTTGGTAACGTTAATTGTGAATGCCACATTGGTGTAAGGTGCACCCTCTGTTAGATTTGCTGTTTTCTCCACATTTATGCCTGGAGCAATCACATTCCACACCCACGTCTGCATATCCGAGCCATTTGCGTTCTCAGCTTTTGCCGATACGTTGTGTTCTCCTATAACTTCCGCATGCAGCGTGTAATTTGATTCTTTTGTACTCACATTCGTGTGCTGGAGCGTATTATTCAAATACCAGTTCACGTTTACCGTTTGATTTACGGTAACGTTAAGTGTCCTCCAATTGCAAACCGTATCGTTCACCGGTGAAGGCGGTGCGAAGGAAGTTATGTTTGGCAGTACGAGTGCGGTTATTTCATAATACGCATCGTCAGTGACATTATCGCCATGAGGTGGTTTACCTTCTGCGGAAACCGTGTTGTTCAGCGTACCGGAAGCACCGAAATCAACGTGTGCTATGAGATGAATGGTTTTTGCTGCACCTACTCCAAGGTTCAGTGTCCATGTGACTACCTGACCTGCGGCAGAACCCCCCGCGTCATCCGCGACATAGCTCATTCCCGCGGGCAGCGTATCTTCCACGGTGACCGGATTCAAAGTGCAGTCACCGGTATTGGAGACAGTAATGGAGAAATTAACAGGAGTAGAAGGAGCACCTTCTGTTACGTTCCCTGTTTTTGTTGCGGATATGCCGGGCGTTATCGTCACTTCAATGGTGCAATCATCACTATCGGTAACTGTGCCACCAAGAGGATCGGTTCCCGTTGCTGTGGCTGTGTTGGTGGCCAAAGGTGCATCTGTCTCCACAACCACATGCGTTACCGTTCCTTCTGTTGATTCTCCCGGAGCCAACGTAGTTGTTCCTAGCGTCACAGCACCGTAGATGTCATCTACTACCGTGACTCCTGTTAATGTGACATCACCCGTATTGGTAACGTTAAAACAATAAGTGACCACATCGCCGATGCTAACAGCTAGGGGATCTATACCAGGACAGGAACCAGAGATAGACGCGGTCTTACTTATGCTTATTTCCGGTTTTGTCACATTCCACACCCACGTCTGCATATCCGAGCCATTTGCATTCTTAGCAACTGCGGATACGTTATTTTCACCCACGAACTCCGCATGTAGCGTGTAATTTGCTTCTCGTTTACTTTCGTTCGTGCCGGGCAGCAGTGAACCGTTCAAATACCAGCTCACGTTTACCGTCTGATTTACCGTCACGTTAAAAGTCCTCCATGTGCAGACCGTATCGTTAACCGGCGATGGAGGCGCGAAAGAAGTTATGTCCGGTGGTTCAGCCGCATACTGCCACTGCAGGTATGGATATGTTACACCTTCTTCTATGCCCCAAACAGTATCGAAATCCCAGTTATCCATCGGTGCGTGAGTACTGCAATACCAATAATCTGGTTCGGAATTGTCACTATTTTTACCGGTACAACCAACGCTTGAACCCCCACCTACACAATTGCTTTGACCAGACCTGTAAATATCCCAGTATGAATTTGTGGTTGATGCTTGATTAAAACCAACCAAACCGCCGACACAAGAAAAACCATTGACAGAACCGGAAGAATAACAATTTATGATTGGTCCACGATTAACACCAACCAAACCGCCGACATTGCCATCACCAGTGACAGAGCCGGAAGAATAACAATTTGTGATTGGTCCACAATTAGCACCAACCAAACCGCCGACATGCGAAGAACCACTGACAGAGCCAGAAGAATAACAATTTGTGATTGGTCCATCATAAATATTAATACCAACCAAACCGCCGACATACCTATTACCGCTGACAGAACCGGAAGAATAACAATTTGTGATTGGACCTCCACCATTATTACCAACCAAACCGCCGACACGCAGAGAACCAGTGACAGAGCCGGAAGAATAACAATTTGTGATTGGACATCCACCATTATTACCAACCAAACCGCCGACAGAAGAAGAACCACTGACAGAGCCGGAAGAATAACAATTTGTGATTGGTCCTCGATTAAAACCAACCAAACCGCCGACATACCGATTACCATTGACAGGGCCGGAAGAATAACAATTTATGATTGGTCCATCATAATTATCACCAACCAAACTGCCGACATGCCAATTACCACTGACATCTACCTCTTCCAAACCCACATTCTTTATTTCGCTTCCTGAACCAGTATATCCAAACAAGCCGACATAATCAGTAGAAGATCGGTTTATGTACAGGTGGGTTATCTTGTAGCCCTTGCCGTCAAAGGTACCGGTGAATTTGTTGCTCCAAGAAGTTCCAATCGGCTCAAATCCTGCACCGCCGTTCCAGCCGGAAGTACAGGAGCAGTCAATGTCATTGGCTAAATAATAATCGGCAGCCAAATTATTTTTGATATTCTGCAGTTCCGTGCAGGTTGTGATTGGTGTTGCAGCCAGCGCGGGCTGTGGGAGGAACGCAAGGGCAAGCAGCAGCAGCGTGCCCGCAAGCAGAAGCAGCGCAAATGCGGGCTGGCTGCTGGTTGCAGGTTTACGGGTTGATGGTTTGCAGGTTGAACCATCAGCTATATAGCTATCAACCATCAACAGTTTTCTATTCTTATCCACTTCCCCATACCATTTCCCCATTTTTTTCATTTAGAATCATTCCAATCCCTACCAGAAGGAAAATAGCACCAATGCCAGTCTGTCATATTTATGGCACTATTAGTTGGATTATACAATTCCACAAACTCATTGGTCGCAATTTGCACCTCGCTTATCACCACATGCGCGGGCACTTCTTGTGCAATCGCTATTGGCAGCAGCGCCATCACGACTAAAATCGTTAATACTGCTAATCCCAAAGCAGTTATTTTCATTTTGGCGCTCTCCCTTTTTGGCGGATGCCGCTCCTTCCTGCACAAAACGATAAGAAGAAATGATTTAAACGAAGTAAGATTATACAAAGGGTTATAAATAACTTTCGGTACCTAATGACATCTCATAGTAGCCTTCTATAACCATCAATTGTTCAATCGTGCTAATTAAAATAAATTATAGACACAGATTAACGCAGATTAACACTTAAGATAATAAGTATCAACACGGTTAAACAAAAATAAATCTGCGTAAATCGGTGTAAATCGGTGTCTTAAATAGAAGGAAGCTATACTTTATATACAGCAAGAAAGCTTTACCAGGGAAACTTTATTTCCGCGAAGCATTTTTTATCCTAACTATACAAATACCATACTACCGTATTATGCACGAACTGATAAGACAATTTGTCAACACGTACTACATCCATCCTATAACTCATGACACAGGCTACAACCCCGTAAACACGATAACATGGGCTTTATTACTGGTATTGTGCCTGTTTTTGACTTTAAAAATACTAAAGAAGCTCGATGTAGAGATAAACAAACCGTTTATCGCTGCTGTATCGCCTTACATATTCGTTGGTGCGAGCCTGCGGGTAATGGAAGATGCGAAATTGTTTTCGCCTCCCCTGAGCTACCTGCTGATAACACCGTTAATTTATTTTCTCCTGTTCTTTTGCTGCATTGCCATACTCACAATATCGGTGAAGTTGTCCCAATCAAACGGTATAGGAGTGAGGTGTTTGGTACCTTTTGCTCTGGTTGGAACGATATGGTTCTTCGTAAACTTGGTAATTCTATTAAGCAACGAAGAAATAATTTTATCCTGGGTTCTCTTTGCCGTCATTGGCATTTCTCTCATAATAATGCTTGTGATATATACAATTGGAGTGAAATTCGGTGTGAATTTTCTAACAGAGAAGCTGAACGTATCTGTTTTAGCTGCTCATCTGCTCGATGCTTCTTCTTCATATATTGGTATTGATAAACTGGGTTACACCGGAAAGCATGTGGTAGAAGGCGTTATAGTAAAGTACACAGGTTCCGCAGCCGGAATGTTTCCGCTCAAACTCGTAATACTAATCCCCGTGTTGTATCTGCTGGAGACGCAATTTGACGAGCACGAAAGGGAACTAAAGAATCTCGTTCTGTTGGCTCTGCTCGTCATTGGTCTCGCACCTGCCGTGAGAAATACACTTAGAATGGTTTTGGGTGTTTAACAAAAAAACATTTCTTTCAAAAAGGAAGTATTTTTTACCAAAGAGAAATCATACGTTATATACTTATAACAATAAACAAATGAAAATCCCAATCGAGAAGCCGGTTCTGGTAACCTGTGCACTGCCTTACGTTAACGGAGAGTGTCACATAGGGCATCTCAGGACTTACGTCCCCGCGGATATTTACGTGAGGATGCTGCGGAAAATGGGTTATGACGTTATTTTTATAGGTGGCTCTGACACACATGGGACGCCGATTGTGCTGAGTGCCGAAGCGCAAGGTATCACGCCCGAAGAGGTCGTTGAGAAATATCATAAGCATTTCAAACGAATGTTTCAAGCTCTGAACGTCAATTTCGACTATTATGGACGGACTGATTCGGAAAGCAATCAGAGAAGGACGACAGAGATAGTAAAGAAGTTGATAGAGAACGGGTATGTATATGAGAAGGAAACAAAACAGGCGTTTTGCAATACCTGCGGACGGTTCCTACCCGATAGATACGTAGAGGGGAAATGCCCCTACTGCGGTGCTATGGCAAGAGGAGATGAATGTGACCAGGGCTGCGGTAAGCACCTTGAACCTGGGGAGATAATAGAGCCGAAATGCAAGATTTGCGGAAGCAAAGCGAATTTTAAGGAGCAGGAACATTTCTTCTTCAAACTTTCCTCGTTCGCCGATTTCCTCATTTCCTATTTAGATAAATTAGGTGGTACCCGGAATGCGAGAAACTACGCGCTGGAATGGACAAAGAAGGAGCTACGCGATTGGTGTATAACGAGAGCTCTGGAATGGGGCGTAAAATTCCCGGGCAGGGATGATTTAGTCGTTTATGTCTGGGTTGATGCACCCATCGGGTATATATCCTCTACTGAGGAGCTGTTGAATTATACAACGGATGGGAAGGACTGGAGGATGTACTGGAAAGGAAACAAAGCGACCATTGTGCATTTTATCGGTACGGACATTGTATATCATCACTGCATATTCTGGCCTGCAATGCTCAAAGGAGCTGGTTATTCGCTGCCTGATGCCGTTGTCGCCTCCGGAATGGTAAAGATAAACGGGGGAACGTTTTCAAAGAGCCGCGGGAACGTGGTATGGGTAAAAGAGTTTTTAGAACGATTCCATCCCGATACGTTACGATATTATTTAGTGGCACAATCAAGCCACACGAAGGAATTGAACTTCTCCTGGGACTCCTTTTCCACGCGTGTGAATAACGAGTTAGTAGCGATTCTGGGAAACCTTGTTCATCGAGTTATATCATTTGCATACAAAAATTTCGGCGTGGTTCCCGAAGGCGATATAGACGAGGATGTTTTTGCTGCGATAGCGCATACGAAGGAGGAAGAGACGAGAGCGGTAGACGAATACGAATTCAAGAAGCTCGTTGATTCAGCGATGAAACTTGCGGATTTTGGTAATAGTTTTTTTCAACGCGAAGAGCCCTGGCATTTGATAAAGAAGGGTGATGCGGGTAGAGAAAGATGTGGCGAGATAGTAAAGAATGTGCTGCAACTAATAAAAGCTGTTTGTATTGGATTGGAAGCGGTGATGCCTACGAAGATGGAAGAGGTGTGGTCGCAATTGGGTATGGAAAGCGATGTGCATTCGGTAAAGCTTGATGAGATGATGACACCGATAAAGAGCGGGCAACCGCTGAAAAAGCCGAAGAGGTTGTTTGATAGGGTGGAGCTATAAGAGAAAAGCGAAAAGATAGTATATGGAAGAAATATGGAAACACAATACGACCCTGAAGCGGATGCGATGTATATAATGTTTGGAGAAGGGGAATACGAAATAAGCGAGGAAATCCGAGAAGGGATAATCGTTGACTTTGATAAAAATAAGAAACAAAGGAGGGGATAAAGGTATGAAAAAGAAATTGGTATCAATCATATTGGTGGCGATGTTAGTAAGTGCGGGATTGTTCATTTTTGTTGGAAATGCAGTAGCGGAAATAGGAACTCATGCAAAAGCCGTGCCGTGTGTTGAAGCTAACATTCAGTCTATGAGTAAACGAAAGAGGGTTAATTGAGATAATTCTTGATGACATCCAAAAGGGAGATGACCGTCTCTATCCCCCATATATCCAAATGGTAGCTGAGACATTGTGCAAGAAGATAGACCAGAATAGTCCGATAATCACCAGAGAGTTCTATTTGGACCAATTAAAAGGCGCTGATAATATCATTGCACGGTATTTAATAGAGCGACTAAATGAATTTGGCTCTCAGAAAGAAAAAGCAGAAAAAGTATTGATATTTTTGACATCATCAACAGGGAAAAAAGCACAGAAAAGTTTAATCGAATTAAGCCAAGAAACCGAAATAGATGTCAATGAGTTGAAGGGAATCATGAATAAAATGATTGATCTCAGGATGGCACGAGCTGTCAGTGATGGTGAATTTGAAATAATTCATGATTATCTAGGTAAAATTATTGATGAGGAATTAGTCAAGGAGGAAGATCGAACAATCAAGTTTCTTGAAGAACAATTGAATTCTTTTTACCAGAATTATAAAGTGCATGGAACACCTATTATGTCGCCACCTTTATGGCGAGTTTATACAGAAATATGGGAAGGATAAAAATAAGTGAAGAAAAATATCCACTTATTTTATGTACTTGTCTCTCAGAAATTGGTTTAGGTTGGTACTGGTTGAAAGATGTAGATGCTAAAAAAATGTTTGAAATGATAAAAGACCACATATCTCATGGATTGAGATATGTTAGGAATGAAGCTGTGGAGGCATTCGCAAAAATAGCGGAACCTGGGGACATGGATAAGATAATCGAGATGTTGCACGATGACAACAGGTATGTTCGGACGGCTGCTCTACGGGCATTCGTAGAGATAGCAGAACCCGAGGACAGAAATAAGATAATTGAGATGTTGCATGACGAAGCTTGGGATGTTCGAATGGCTGCTGCTGCGGCATTTGTAAAGATAGTAGAACTTGAGGACAGGGATAAGACAATTGAGATGTCACATGACGAAGACAGGTATGTTCGGATGGCTTCCACAGAGGCACTCGGAAAGATAACAGAACCTGAGGACAGAGATATGATAATTGAGATGCTGCACGATGAAGACCGGGATGTTCAGAGGGCTGCTGTACGGGTGTTTTTAAAAATAGCAGAACATGAAGGACAGAGATATGATAATTGAGATGCTGCACGATGAAGACCGGGATGTTCAGAGGGCTGCTGTACGGGTGTTTTTAAAAATAGCAGAACATGAAGGACAGGGATAAGATAATTGAGATGCTGCACGATGAAGACCGGGATGTTCAGAGGGCTGCTGCGGAGGCATTGGAAAAGATAGCTGAACCTGAGTGCAGGGAATATCTATTAGATTTATTAGCTGACGAAGCACAGGGTTGGAGTGTAAAACAAAGGAACATTTTTGAATCATTGTCAAAGTTGGATAGAAAACTATACTGCCCCTACTTTAAAGATGAAGAGGATATGTGGAAGAGGAGCGCATTTCGAGTTTAACTGTAATATGTATGCTTAAAGTTACCATAACCCTTCTCTTTCACTCTATTTTCACTCCTGGAGATATGCAAGAGGATTGAAGGAGTATAGGCAAAGAAATATTTCATCATAACCCTTTTATATTTACCTTGCCATTTCATTACCATAAGCAGAGGTAGGGGACATCATCATGAAAATATCCATGGACATCGAACTAACCGACATACCGGGTCAGTTAGTGCTTGCATTGAAGCCCGTATCCGACCTTGGTGGTAATATTCTCAGCGTGCTGCATCAACGGGACAAGAAGACACCTTCAGGCCGAATACCGGTTCAACTGACGTTAGAAATAGAAGAACAGGGGTTGGACAGGTTGGTAGAACGGTTAAAAGAAAGGGACGTGAACGTGGTCAGGATAGGGAAAGAGCGGCTGAAGGAATCAATGATGGTTCTGCTAATCGGGCATATAGTGCATACGGATTTGGGGGAGACGATAGATAGTATAGACAGCACGGGATTTGCGGAAGTGGTGGAGCTTTCTCTTTCTATGCCCGGCGTGGATAAGAAGTCTTCGGCTTCGGTTACACTCTCTGCAATAGGTAAAGAGGAACTAAAAGAAGCGTTGAACATTTTAGAACGTACGGTGAACAAAAAGGGGATTATGATTATCCCGTCTATTTGATCGGGCGTCGAGAAAAGAGAAAATCAATTATTGACACTGATTAACACAGACAAGATGAAGCGAGCAATGCCGTTAAAAATAGGCTCGCCTGCCAGCACAGCAAAAGAAAGAAAAAATCCGTGTAAATCTGTGTCTTAAATAGAAGGTAGTTACACTTTATATGCAAGAACAAAAGAGAGGATAAGGTAAAGATGGAAACAAAATTACCAAAATTAGTACGGATTTCAATAATCGGGCTTGGTAACGTAGGCAGAGGTGTAGCAGAGGTAATAAGGCGCAAACAGGAAGAGATAAAGAGGAAGTATGGCATATATCTGAAAATTGTCGGCGTAGCGGACTTGCCGGGCGCCGTGGTGGACGAGAATGGCCTGAGTGAAGACGCGATAAGAAAATTCAAGTCAAGAGAAACGACGGAAGATATGACAACGCTGGACATGATAAAGGATGTAGAGCACGAGATAGTGGTAGAAACGACGCCAACCAATGTCGAGAACGGCGAGCCGGGATTGACGCATATAATTACCGCATTGGAATCCGATAGGCACGTGGTAACCTCGAATAAAGGTCCTCTGGCATTACAGTATGGGATGCTGATGGACCTCGCAGCGAAGAAAGGGAAGGAACTAAAATTTGAGGCGTCCGTAGGCGGTGCTATGCCGATAATTTCGCTGATAAATGATAATCTCGCAGGTAATGGGATAATATCCATAAAGGGCATTTTGAACGGCACCTGTAACTATATTTTAACACGGATGCGTGAGGAGAAACTACCATACAAACACGTGTTGAAGGAAGCGCAGGAACGTGGAATAGCCGAGACAGACCCTTCTAACGATGTTGCCGGGAGAGACACCGCAGTGAAACTCGTGATTTTAGCTAACTCCATTTTCGACAGAAACGTGAGTTACAAGGATGTAGAAGTATCGGGCATTACTGGAATAACATCAGAGGCGTTGAAATTGGCTGACGGTGCGGGCTATGTAATAAAGTTAATAGGAGAAGTAGACGGCGGCAGCAGCGGAGAATGCCTTAAAGTTGCACCTAGGTTAGTCCCAAAGGATGACCCGCTGAACGTTGGAGGCACGTTGAACGTAGCAACCATAAAGACGGATTTAGCAGGTGACATCACGGTAATTGGAAAAGGTGCGGGACCTATCGAAGCGGCAAGTGCTGTTTTGTCCGATATAATCGGGATTTATATGTAGCTATATTCATTGTTGAATAATAAGTATAACAGAGATAGGAGTTAGGAGGTCCCTGCAATGCAAACAAATATAAAATAGCCTTGCTGCTTATCACGTTAAAAGGAATCCTCTTGCTCCTGTCGTTCGCTCGGGGATAAACGTCTTCATAATCCATGAATGTGTCATTATTCACTACTGTAGAAATAACCTATAACAACCATCAACGGTTGGACCCATCAAGAATCTTATCAGCAGCAGCCAAAGACTCCTTTTTAACCTATGCATATTTTGCCAACCGATAACGCGATTTATGCAATCTTTTCAAAACTCCGTGGGTATCATACGCAATAGCAACTCGGTTTCAGTGAAATATGACCCTACGGCAACCACATCCACATTCGATTCAGAAGTAGAGAAAGTAGCAGCTGCAAATCATGATTTCGTTATGTTGTGCGCATATCCCGAAACGGGTAGTGCCATCCTGAAGACGGCATATGAGAAGGGCTATATGGAAAATATTGATTGGCTACTTTCTGATGGGCTCATGGACGACACGTTAGCCGATAGGGTAGGAAAGGACAAAGCGGGTAAGTACATTATAGCAGGATTAAAAGGCACAACGCCAGACCCGATAGTGGCAGGTCCTGCATACGATGCATTCAAGCAGAACTACACAGCTGAATACGGGAGAGAGCCGATGCAATTTTGCCCCAACAGCTATGATGCAGTGGCAGTAGTTGCGCTTGCGATAGAAAACATAGAAGCAGGTGACGCTTCTTCCGGAACTGCCATCCGCGACAGTTTAAAGGAAGTTGCAAGACCGCCGGGCAGAAAAGTCACAGACATCGGTGAGGCATTACGGCTTATTCGTAAAGGATGGGACATAGACTATCAGGGGGCTTCTGGTAGTCTCGATTTCGATGGGAACGGCGATGTAATTTCGTTACAAAGTCTTCCATTCCTGAAATTGATATTTATGATAACACTTTAGAATCAGGTGCCAGTGCCGGGGTAGGAGTAGGAGTAGGAGCAGTTCCCTTAGGGACTCCTCTGCTCGCCGGTCCATGCGCTATAACGGCTGTTATGGTGATAATACAATCTTATGAAAAAATTATTACGGGGGCTTTTGTGGTTCTTTTTGCTATTTTCTCCGCTATTATCGCAACAAGGCTCGTATTAGGGCAATCAGAAAGGATATATCAGGTACTGGGGGAAGTAGGGTCGGAAGTGTTGAGCCGTGTAATGGGGATAATCGTTGCGGCAATTGCGATACAGTTTATTGCGGGAGGGATAAGGGGGATGTTTTAACACTTTTTCTTAAAAAGAAAACCTGTACTAAAAAATGTTTTATTTAGCTCACGGGTGATTTCGACTGCTTTTGGGTCATTCAAAATTGAGTCCTTTGATTGACTTTCAATGGCGTGGCAATACAAGGTAACAAATGAGGTTTCGGCAACATCACCAATATTTATGTTCATAAATATTCATCCCCCGTCATTCTTTGATCCATAGCTAACTAAAATAGTCCATTTAAATGTTTTTCTAAGCAGGTATATAACGGCCAATTATTTAATGTGTTCTTCAGAACTCTGGATTAGCTTCTCTATATTACCTGAAAGATCAATTATATCTCCCCACGTAGTTCCAGAGACTATGTCTTGTGAATGGGCAAGTTTGTCCCTTAAGCTTTCAACATCTTCAAGAATTTTTGAACCTGCGCTTTTCGATTCGAAACCAAAAACATTACGAATTTTATCCGAGGACAAAACTAATTCCCTCTTATCACAAAATTGTAGACAATCCATAAAGCCCAATCTCTCATTCCTTTCGATACGCATATTCATAAGGTGTTCTGCTTTTTCGATTCGATCTGGACTCAATTTGGTACGCAATTCTTTGTCCGTATAAAATTTTCTAATATGGTGTGTTAGATGCATTTCAAGTAAAGTTATCAGTCCAAAAAGCATAATTCGAACAGGTGGTTTTTGTAAATCCGCACGAGTAATTATGCTATCAACCGAATTTCCTGAAAGTACAAATACGTGCTGTTTTTCTCGAAGAATATGCAACACCTCAATTAATGGAGTCGAATTAGAGATGAGATCAGACAGTTGAAATTTATGTGTAAAGCTCCCACATTTACCTTTGGTCAATTCTGATGAATTTATGTATCCGATTACCGGTTCATCGTTGGATTTTTTTATACCCATTGTATTAAAGTAAAGTTTGTCCATTTTATTTAAAATGCTAATGGCATCATCTTCGTAAATGCATGATTGGAGGGGTTCATTTATTGAAGAAGCGGTAATTCCGAACATAAATAATTCACGTAATTCCAAAACACTTGTACCCCTCCGTCTATATCCATTCCTTCTTGAAACCCAGAGATCTCTCATTGTTTCACCTCCTACCTTTTCATCTAAGATGTAGCAATTTTAATTGACTGCCGTACAACGTTCCGAGCGTATCTGGCGAAGTGCCGAAGGCACGTAGCCAGATACGCTCGGTTAAGTGATGTCGGCTCATTGAAATACCTCGTCCAAATTTTTTGCATTCTTTAACTTGTCGAATGTTGTATATCTAGGTGCTTGTGGGGCTTTCACTTCCCCCTTGGGTTTAGGAATTAATTTTAAAGGCATTATTTCGTTTGCTTGATCCTTGAAATAAACGATGAATTTATCAGTATCGTTATATCTCTCAATTTTGGAGACTTCCGCATAATGTGTTATGGCTGATGTTGGAGCTGTTTGATAACCTGCAATTTTCTTAATATCAATATAAATGGCTTCTTCTCCAAATAATTCTTGGGAATGGATGATAACCTCTTTTCCAAATTCTTCTTCCAAGTCCCATAAATACTGCATATAGACTTTCCCATTTATTAGCAAATTTTCCATCATTACCCTCCTTCTCAGTTAATTGAGCCGATTTTACTTAACTCCGTTATATCCGAACTCGAGTTCGCATAGACCGCCCTTTAACTGAAACTTCCGAATCATTTTTTACCGCCTGGTTTTTAAATAGATGCATGCCTATAAATACCCTTTATTTATATTTTTGCAATGACGCATAGCGTCTTACAAGTAAAAGAAATCCATCTTTTTTCTTTTTAGTTGAGTTTTCCATATTCTTCTCACCTCAATACCTCAAAACCTCAAACCATGCCCCAAACAAGAGCAATGCTAAAATATAATTACCAACTGCAACATGAAGCATGCTTTTATGATTTAACAAGACAACAAAATCGAAAAGCTTTTTATTTATGTAGCCCCCACATAACTTTATGGGGAACATAGAAGGGTGGACGAGAAGTTGGTTGGAAAATCAGCGACACGCGGGTCAAAGAACTATGTCTATCATTCAACCAGTCGTTACGATAAAGAGATAAAAAAGGTAGTAAAGTGTCAAAATACCCCGGAAGACTCGACAAAGAACGGGGATTTATTCTAAAGGGGCGAAATAAGCATGAGCATAAGTATGTCGCGAGTCTGCGAAATATTACCGAATACGGTAATTCGATGCTGCTACACGGAAGGATGCAGGACATCAAACCTGTGTTGAAAGAGGGTTTTTCCGACCACTGGTAGGAAATCTGCGCTCTTACTATGGTGCGTGCTTCTGGCAATGTCCCATTAAAACGTGCGAAAGATGCATGGGTGAAATTATACAACGCCGACGATGCTAAACCGAACCTAAATCCAAAGAATCTCTCTCTTCGAGGATCAGGACCTCCGACTAGAAGAGCAGAAGACCGGGCACAGGAAAAAGGCTGAGCGCAAGATAGAGAAGAAAAAATTCGATGAGGGTATGAAGAAGGCAGGGAAGATCCTTATTCTCTCGGATATGGATGTCGAGAAGCAGGAGATATATCTGCTCTACAAGAAACGAGAAGTGGTTGAGAAGATGTTTAACACGTACAAGACGGTGCTTAATGCGGACAAGCTCTACCTGCAGGGCGATGAAAGTGCCTTTGGACACATGTTTGTCGCGTTTCTTTCACTCTATATCCACTGTAAACTGGAGCAGCTCTTAAAGAAAGCAAAACTCAATCATAAGATCACGCCGATTGACCTGCTATTCAAATACAGCAAGGTCTACCATCCTGAGGTCAAGTCCCAAATCATTGGACATCTCATACATATAAGCAGTTTCATGACTCTTTAAATAACCATCCACCATGTTTTTAGCCTCTGAATATGGAACGTCCTTTAACACCACTATCTTTTCAATGACCTCTCCTGATTTGCTCCTTTTAATTTCTTTAAGCTTACAATATATTATTGACATAACAATACATAAAAGCTTTTTGATTTTCATACTATTAGGAAAGGAGTATAACGGAAAAACATTTTAAAAGAAAAAAAACAGAATAGTAAAAAATGCCTTTGATGCCTCGGTAGCTTAGCTTGGTTTGAGCGGCTGATTTGTAATCAGCAGGTCGAGGGTTCAAATCCCTCCCGGGGCTTTAACCCCCCAGATTACACAGATTCTCACGAGCCCACGACAATAGGGCTGGGTTTTCCTTTGGCTATTCTAACATCCATTGCTTCTTTTTCTTGCTCCTGCTGGCACTATCTAAAAATACAGTGATTTATCACCGCGGAGGGCGCAGAGTACGCAGAGTTTTAAAACTGTTCCAATCATTGCTCAGGTTTTCTGGTGCCTTTGCGTTCTCTGTGTGCTCTGCGGTGAAATTTAAGGGTTTAGCAATTTCACTAGAAAATTCGACAGTGCCCTCCTGCTATACAAATACGGTTTAGGGATTTGTAACCCTCACTAAACCACTAAACCACTAAACCGCTATCTTCCCCTTCTTATCCTCTCTTCTCCCACTTATGCAAATCAAGCACCTGAGAAAGCGTCTTACTCCTCTTTATCTCCTCTCTTATTCGTTCCTCGTTTTTCCATACTTCCTTCGCACGCCTTGCGATTTCATACGCGTGCTCCTTTGGAACAACCACAACGCCGTTGTCGTCGCCTATAATCCAATCTCCGGGTTTTACTTCCTCAGCACCACACACTATCTCAGCATTTAGTTCTCCGAAGCCCTTTGGCTCCCCGGCATTCGGCACCACGTATTTAGCGAAAACCGGGAATCTTATTCGTCTGATTTCAGATACGTCACGCACCGCACCGTCTATAACCACACCTGCAATTCCTTTCTGGCGGCAGCTCCATGATGCGAGTTCACCCCATATAGCTACGTCCTTCGAACCTGCATAAACGACTATTACTTCTCCTCGCTTCGCCACGTCCGTTGCCTCTACCGGCTTCGCCCAGTCGCCCTCAAACGTCTGCACGGTTACCGCCCTGCCCACGAGCTTTATATCCTCAAATACAGGTTTTATTCCCTGCATTACTCCTTTACGATGCATTGCATCCGAAATGTTCGGTGTGGACACCTGCATAAACAACTCGAAAATCCGGGCATCCAACGTTCTCTTCTTCGCACCTTTTAGCTCTTCTTTTCCTACCGTTCCCAAATCCATCCTTTCTCTTATCTTTATCGTTGAGTCACGCACCTTTGCAGACCTCGTTATGTTCCCACCCACAATAATGACGTCAGCACCCAGATTCACCGCTTCCAATGCCATTTCCGCATCTATACCGCCCGCAACTGCTAATGGTGTGCTTATCGCAGCCGATACGTTTTCCAACAGATTTAACGTATCCATTCCTTTCATCTGCTGGTCTATTCCCACGTGCACACAGACGTAATCCACACCTATCTCTTCCAGCTCCTTCGCTCTCCTCACCGGGTCTTCAGTGTTCATTATATCCACCATAACTGCCACACCGTATTTACGAGCGGATTTCACTGCCTCCTCTATCACGGCGTTATCGGCAACCGCAAGTATAGAGACCACCGAAGCGCCGGATTTCGCTGCCATCTCCATTTCTATCGCACCCGTGTCCATCGTTTTCATGTCTGCAACGATATTCACTTCAGGAAAAGCATCTTTCAACGCTCTTATTGCATCCATACCTTCACTTTTTATTAGCGGCGTTCCCGCCTCTAACCAGTCAGCGCCGCCTTCTACACTCTCTTTCCCTATTTCTATCGCCCTTTCCAACTCGAGCACATCAAGGGCAACCTGCAGTATTTTTTGCTCTTTCTTTTCCTCCATGCTCACTATTAGGCTTTTTGTGAAAATAAATCGTTGACACAGATTAACGCAGATTAACACAGATGCTAAGAATCAACACGGTTAAACTAAAATAAATCCGTGTAAATCCGTAAAAATCTGTGTCTCAAATAGAAGAATGTTATACTTTATATACAATAAATAATCTTGTGTAAATCTGCGTAATCTTGTGGTTACTTTTCAGAATGCCTATAATTCCCAAAACCTCTTCGTCCTCATGTATCTCCTCTCCTCCACCAGTATATTACGATAAAAGTCATACTCGTACTCATACTCGCCCTTTATGTCTTTAGACCTCCGTATTATTCTCGATGCCACTTCAGGCCCTATGCCGCGAGCCGCAAGTGCAATCACGGCGAGAACGCCATGCGACAAAACTAGATTTGCGTTTCGATACACCCTTTTCACACGCTCTTTATTCTCCTTTTCAATAGCGGAACCTGTCCTTCTCACAACCTTGATTTCTTCCTTCTCCCACGGTTTTAACGCAGCAATCAACCTCGAGTTGCAAAATGGGCAAACAAGCGATTCCGTCCCTGATTCAATTACCGTTTTCACACGCCTTTGCGATTCCCAGCGCTTGCAATTCACACAGAATAAAATCACTCTGTCGTTCATTATTCTGTTCCTTAACGCATCTATAATCACACTTTCGTTTCGTTCAGATGCCAGTACGTCCCGCCAACTCAAATACCCGGCGGCGCCAATGGGACTTAACCCGTGTGAAGAAAAGCAGAGTTTTATCTCGCCGGATTTTAGCCTCCTCAATACTTCTTTCGTTCGCTCCACGTCAAGTTTATCAGCGAAGATGTCATTCACGGTCTCTTCGTATATCGGCGTCCCCGAGAATAATTTCACCAGCGTATCGGCGGAAATACGTTTCCTATCAAAGTCCTTACGCAGCGCACCGAAACGCTTCGCTACGTTCAACAGCTCCCATTTAAGCAGAAAGGAGTTTTTTAGTGTTTTTTCTAATATCTGCTGAACGAATTCAGGTTCAATTGAGTTCAACGTCCGCTGCAGGGCTTCTTTCTTCATCCTTCTTCCGGATTTTAATTTTATCCGGTAGGGGTCTATCTCCATGGAAATATCCGTACCGAGTAGAGCGCCGAGTAAAGCAACAATCAACCGTCCAAACGTCTCGTTTACACGATGCCCAAAGCAAGCGTTTATCACCATTTCCTTCTCATCTTTCGCCGTTTCTACAACCACTTCCTTCGCCGTTGGCACTGGACACTTCTCCTTAATCTGCTCTTTTACTATGTCTATGAGCGTTCCCAAACAAGAGGAATTCACTCTATATTCCCGCTTCAAATCAGTCTCTAAATCAGCAATCTTTACCGCCGCCGAATCAGAAGCGATAAAAGAAGCGATTTTGTTTCTTAAGTCACCTACTTCCTGTGCAACCGCAAAAGGAACGGGTATTTCCTCGCCTTCCCATTTGGGTATCTCGCCTTCCCTCTTTACACCAGGTTCTACGTTTATCTTTTCTTTCTCGGTTTCTACATCCAAATCCACTATTCGCCACGTTTCGCCCTTTGCAACGAACAACGCACCGGGAGCCGCAAAATTCAGCATGAACCGCTCGTCCAGCAGGCAAATCAATTTCCCGCTTACTATGTCATACACCTCGTATTTCCTCTCGTCCGGAATCATCGAAAGATTCTCGTAATAATACACTCTCGTGCCTTTACTCCGCCGTATGTTTCTCCCTTCTATTCTTACCAATCTCTCCTCCCCTAACTGCTCTATCACACGCATCATCGAATCAAAAGAAACGTTCCTGAACGGATACGCCCTTTTTATCCGCGAATGCAGTTTATCCGTCAAAACCGCACCAACGTCCAGCAGCATACCACAAATTTGATTTGCTAAGACATCCAATGAACCTTCCTTCAGCTTTATATCTTCTATTTCTCCATTCCTTGCTCTTCGTGCAATCACCAACGATTCCGCTATATCATCAGGAGTAAGGGCAATGACCTTGCCCGCGGAAATTTTTTGAACGAAGTGCGAGGCACGTCCCACACGCTGCACCAATCTCGTTACTTCGCGTGGCGATGTATATTGAATCACGAGTTCAATCGAACCGATGTCAATGCCGAGTTCCATTGAACTGGTGCAAATAAGGCCTTTTATCGCTCCTTGTTTGAATTTGTCCTCTGCTTCTATCCTTATCTCTTTTGACAGTGAGCCATGATGAACGCCGATTAACCCGGGTTCAAACTTGTTTATAATCGAAGCGAGCATCTCCGCCGCTCTTCTCGTGTTCACGAATATCAAGCTTGATTTGCACTTTTTCACCGCCGCCCTTATGGTTCTTACGTGTGATATCACTTCGGGGTCAACGCCCAGCTCTTTTGCCTTCTTTGCATCTCTTTTCGTCTTTTGGGGGTTTAAAACCTCTATTTCAATTGCTTTTGTGGAAACCGTGTCCGTGTTCACAACCCGCATCTTCTCACGTCCACAACCTGCGAAGAATTTCGCTACTTCTTCCGGATTGCCAACGGTTGCAGACAGACATATTCGCTGGAAATCACCTGCAAGTTCTGCCATTCGTTCTAACGCAACTGCAAGCTGTGTTCCTCGTTTGGAGTTTGCTAATTCGTGCACTTCGTCTATTATCACGTACCGCAGCGATTTTAAATTCTCGCGCAGCCTTTTTCCCGGGATCATCGCCTGTATCGTTTCCGGTGTGGTGATGAGCATATCAGGCGGGTTTAAGGCTTGTCGCCTCCTTGCGTATGTGCTGGTATCTCCATGTCGAACTTCTATGGTGATGCCAAGTTGAACACCCCATTGCTCCAATCTCGAAAGCATATCACGATTCAAAGCGCGTAAAGGCGTGATATAAAGAGCGTAGAAACCCTTTTTCTCACTGTTTTTTTCCTTTTCTTTCGCTTCCAGTATCTTCTGAAACACAGGTAGAACAGCAGCTTCGGTCTTGCCCGAACCCGTAGGTGCTATGAGCAATACGTCTTTCCCTTCTAAAATGAGCGGAATGCCTAATTCCTGTGGTTCCGTGGGCGCACGAGCGAAAAACTTTTCTGTCTTTTCTAATACATTTTGAATTTCTACGTTGAGCAAAGAGAAAGCGTTCATGGCTGTGATTTATTTTTATCTTTTTAACTAAACTGTTTTTTTTTGTTAGAAACATTAATAGAAAAACGTGATGACAATAGAACTAAACGTAACGATAAAACTGAAGCATGGAGTTGCAGACCCGGAAGGCGAGAACACGAAAAAAGCCCTGAATCTGCTCGGGTTTAGAGACGTGCGTAGCGTAAAATCACTAAAATCTTTTAGGATAGAGATAGAGCCAGGAGAAGGAGAAGACGAAGAAAAGGTGAAGCAGGAAGTAGAAGAAATGTGCAGGAAACTTCTTGCCAACCCGGTAATACATGATTACGATATATCAGTGGTAAAGAGCGAAAAAAAATACAATGAAGAAATCAATATTTGATAATCGGAGCAAAGGGATAAGCACGGAAAAATCAGATGCGGCTATTCGTATGTCTGTAACGCCCTGGGAAGTCGAAGGGGATATTAACTATGATAAACTGATAGAAGAATTTGGTACTCGGCCTCTGGATAGCCACCTGTTTTATAGACTAAAGGACCCGATGCCGCCTCCTGTTAAAAGAGGTATGTGCTTTTCGCACCGGGATTTAGACAAATGGCTTGATGCTTACGATAATGGAGAAAAGGTTACAGTACTTAGTGGAAGAGGGCCTTCCGAAAAAATGCATATCGGTCATTTGACGCTATATGCTATACCCAAATATTTCCAGGACGTATACAAATGTACCGCGTATATTCCTGTATCAGATGATGAAAAATTCTACGTAAAAGAGAATCTGGAAATAGAGGATGTAGAAATGTTTGCGAACGACAACATATTGGATATATTAGCAATGGGTTTTGATCCGAACAAGACCATCGTTCATAAGGACTTCGAGCACACAAAAATATACAAGTATGCTGCACAGGTTGCTAAGAAGATAACATACTCTACGGCTAAAGCCGTGTTCGGATTGAAAGCAGAGAACAACATTGGTTGGGTCTTCTACCCTGCGATGCAAGCAACGCATATACTGTATCCACAATTTATAGAAGGCCCTCATCTGACATTAGTGCCAATAGGAATAGACCAGGACCCATTCATCAGGGCAACACGGGATATAGCGGAAAAGTTTGGCTTTCAAAAACCTGCTACAATACATAAAAAGTTGGCACCCGGGTTAGAAGGGCCAAAAATGAGTTCTAGCGGAAAAAACGCTATATGGCTAAGTGACGATGAAGATACCGTGGCTAATAAGGTACATAAATACGCATTCTCCGGCGGGCAGCCAAGCATCAAAGAACACCGAGAAAAAGGTGGTAACCCGGACATAGACGTATCTTTTCTTTATTTGAAATACTTCTTTGAGGAAGACGACAATAAATTGGAACAAATAGATCGGGACTATAGAGACGGGAGCCTGCTAAGCGGAGAACTCAAAGAATATTTCATAGAAAAAGTTAATAACTATCTCAAAGAACACAGAAGAAGAAGAGAAATTGTGGAGAAGAATATTGATAAATATATGCTTAGGGACTGACTTGACATTCTTTGATTAAACTTTCTTAGGGGGAAGAAAGTTTGATGGTAAAGCTTTCTTTCTTAAATAAAGGTAAGTTCATGAACGAACGTGCAAGAATCCAAGCCGAAGAGGTGTACGTGCTAAAGATAGGTGGCAGCGTACTGACCGAGAAAGATAAGGTGCGGAAAGCACGAAAGAGTGTGATAACGCGAATATCAAAGGAAATCGCCCTTGCACTCGCTCTTGCGCATGGACGAGGAGCAGGGGGCACCACCAGAAAAAAACTTATTCTGGTGCATGGTGCAGGCTCTTATGGGCATCCGCAGGCGAAGATATATCTAGCAAGTCGTGCTGCAAAAGACGCTTTAATCACGCATGAATCCGCAAAAGAACTGAATCGGATAGTAACATCGTCTTTGATGGAATTTGGAGTAAAGATAATGCCCCTACATCCTCTAAGCGGGGTTGTATTCAGAGGTGGAGAACCGAACTACAAAATAAAAGAGCAAATAGAATTGGCATTAGAAGCGGGGATAGTGCCGGTTTTGCATGGCGACGTCATCAGGGATGAGAAAGGAGGTTTTCGTATATTAAGCGGCGACCATCTGGTGGTGTATGCCGCGAAAGAGTTCAAAGCGAGCAGGGTTGGTGTAGGTACGGATGTAGATGGTGTTTTAGATGATGAAGGAGAAGTGATAAGAAAAATAATGCCGGTGGATGTAGACAAAATGAGCTTAAAAGGGTCTAAGCACGTGGATGTAACCGGCGGGATGAAAGAGAAGGTGCATCTGTTAGCAAAGCTCGCATCCGAGAATAACATCCCTTCTGTCATTTTTAACGCATCAAGGGAATCAAACGTGTATAAATTCTTGACTGACGATGAGGACCTGTTCGGCACGGTGATAAGTGCGTAGCAGTTGTTGGGTTTTAATAACCACAGATTACTGCAACTGTACAATTACGAAACTTTTATATACCTCTTTCATGTAGTATTTTAAAACAATGAGCCAAGAAAAGACAATTAAAAGCGAGCAAATATACGCGGGTAAAATAGTTAATCTTCGAGTTGATACCGTTTCATTGCCGGATGGAAGAACAAAAAGGCGTGAGATTGTCGACCACCCCGGTGCGGCAGCTATTGTTGCTCTGATGGACGAAGGTGTGCTGTTAGTGGAGCAATACCGAAAAGCGGTTGAAACAGGAACGTTAGAGATACCTGCGGGTACGCTTGAACTGGGCGAGTCGGCGGAACAATGCGCCAGACGTGAACTGGTCGAGGAGACCGGATTTCAAGCTTCGAAACTGGATAAAATGACGGAGTTTTATCCATCACCGGGTTTCAGCGGCGAGATAATACATATTTTCAAAGCGAGTGAACTGAAGAAAGTTCCTGATGCCGACGCGGAACTGCCGATAACGTTTGTGCCTCTGGGCGAACTATTGACAAAGATAAGAAACGGCGAGATACGAGATGGAAAGACAATAATTGGTGTGCTGATGGTGACGGTGGAGCGGGAAAGGATGCCGCAGCAGGATTGACTAATGTTTGAAATGCCTGATTGCCATTGGTTCAAGAAAACAAAGACAAATTATAGACACAGATTAACGCAGATTAACACAAACCTTTCTTTCAAAAAGAAAGCTTTACCAAAGAAATTTGTTTTTCTTTTAGCACAGGTTTTCTTTTTTTGAAAAAGAAAAAGTGTTGCGTAAATCAGTGTAAATCTGTGTCTTAAATAGAGCTATCTCTATCTAAGTGCTAAGACCATCCACAAACTCCCTCTCAAGTACCGGAGCAGGCACAACGTCAAAAAACATGATTCCTATCATTCGTAATATTTCCAGAAACCGCTGTACATCTTCTTCTGACAACCCGTAAAATTCCATGAGCTCACCGAAAGGCGTGAGCAAGATGGAACTGCCGGCGGGTGTAACTTTACCTTTGGAAAATCTATTCGCAGATACGTCACGCAGAAATGTCCTGATGAGTGCTGCGGTATCGTGCCCGGATATTTTTTCTGTAAATTCCTTTCCGGTAACGTTGACGTTAACGTTAGCATTAACATATCCAAGGTATGCTTCTTTGAATGTTTCATAAAAATCCGTTTCAATACAATCCAGGACGCCTTCGTATTCCTGATACGCAGTATGGTCAACCAGACGCATAAAGAATTCCTTTCCCGCATCTATCGCTGCTGTGTCTATCAGCTTTTTGTCTTTACCTCGCAGGAAAATGGATAGGTAAGGTTTCAATCGCCCCTCTATCTTTCCCTCCTCGCTGTACAGAGCGGGAATGTCCGTCCTCAACCTCACCCGGAATCGCACTAACAGTAAAGTCACATAGACACCAAGTGCTTTTGCATTGGTATCTATCCATTCTTTTCTGAACCATAGCACGGGAATCTCCCCTTCATCATTCATTGTATATGTATGTCCTCGATTCTATTTAAGACACGGATTTACACGGATTCTTTTTTTGTTGGACGGGCAGGTCTATTTTTAACGGCATTGACTCTTTTCATCTTGTCCGTGTTAATTAAGCCCTTTCGGGGCTTGCGGGCATGTGGGCAGAGCCCACAAGCGTTAATCCTGGTCAACAATTTATTTCCTTGTCACTTTTCAACGACTTAATCTTTTCCAAGAACTCTCTAAAACTTATTTCCTTTGTTAGCTCGGTATTTTTCTTCCCTTTTCCGTGAAAATGAGGTATTCGCTCATCAAGATGATGCACATAGCCCTCACCATATTTTATCTTTAATGCGTTAATGTCCGGTGCATTATCAAAACCAATTACCACCAAATCCCTATTTATGATTTCATCAAAATGTCTTCTAACCTCATTTTCCATTCTTCCAGTTCCTTCTCCCAGTATTCCCACTCGGTCACATCCCCTTCCCAATCCTGGCTTATCTTTTCAACTCCTTTTAGCTCCTCTTCGTTTGATATTGTTTCGATAAATTCAGCATAGCTACTGTCGTATTTCTTCTCAAGTTCTACGATTTTTCGCTTTGATTTCTCAATCCTCTCCACGCATTTATCTATTAAATACTTCCGTAGTGCGTTCTCAACGATAGTGTCTGCACTACCTAAAGTGTTTAAAATATCCAAATAACCTTTTTTTATGCTGACTGTTGCCATTTTCTCTCTTTTTTTCTTTTAATTGTATATAAAGTATAACCTTCCTTCTATTTAAGACACGGATTTACACGGATTTATTTAACTTGACAATGTCAGATTAACCGCAGAGTTCACAGAGAGCGCAGAGGATAGCGGGTTAGAGGATTAGCGGTTTGGCGGGTTAGAGGGCTAAAACGGCTACTAATATCGGACAACGGACTCTACTCGGGCATCTAATTTTCTCTGCGAACTCAGCGTTCTCTGCGGTAAATTTAAAAATAAAAAAGGAAAAAGTGCATGCTTGTACGTACGCACTCACTTCCCCTTACCTTACCTTTTTGGCTTAGCTTACTTCACTTTGCTTCACTTTACGTACAGCACACCTTTTGCCTTCTTCTCCGTCATTGCGAGGTCGCCTGTGTATTTCTTGTATTCCTCACCCTCTATTGATTCTGTGCCTTCTAATCTGAACGAGGGTATCATATCCCGCACATTACCCTTCACCGTTATCGCGCCACCGGTCATATCAGCACCGGGCATTACCGCATCGCCTTCTATCGTTATTTTACCGCCTTTCATGTTCAATCCCGTGAGAATGTATGCGTTCCCTTTTATCTCTATCTCGCCGCCAGCCATGTTTTGTGCGACACACTCACCTGTATTTCCTCCTACTGTCACTTTACCGCCAGTCATACCCGTCATCTCGCCCCGGTACATCGCACATAGATTGTCGCCGGCATCGCCTTCTATTACCAGTTCGCCACCGTGCATTTCACGACCTGCCCAGCAATCTGCAGCCCCCTTTACCGTTATTTTACCGCCGGACATCATCGCACCGCAGTGCATGTCCACGTCACCCAAAGCCTCTATCTCTCCTGCTTTCATACCGTCGCCTATGTGCTTCACCCTTGACAAATCACCTTCCAGCACTATTTTTACTTCTTCCGCACTCCCTGCTTCTCCTTCCACGCTTACGTCAAACAGGTCGCCTGTATTCTCCTCTTTGTTTCCCCACCAGACCTTCACCGCTTTTATCTCTGCTTCCGTCTTTCCTGCAAGTTTATCCGGCGTCAATGAATCCACTTCAACGGGTATCTTCGCAACTCCTCTCGTAACTTCTTCTTTCAACTTTAATTTTATCGTCTGCATTTTTTCTTCCCTCCTCTATTAGCTCCTCCAGGGCGCCTTTATCTCGTATGGATTCGGTACGTAAGCGTCCTGAACCGGGTAATTGTTGAAACTCACCGAGTAATAATGCTCGAACTTGTCCTTCAACTTGACCAGCATCTCATCCGTCAGCTTTTCGTCACATTCCGGCGTCACGAAATACGTCTTTCCCGCAGGTGTCGCTACCACTTCGCCGTCTTTTACCACTACTTCACCGCCTTTTATCGTGTATTTCGTATTCAAGAACGCTTTCTGGATCTTCCCCGCATCTGTTTCTTCTGGCGACATATCATATATCGCAACGTCACCGTCAGCACCAATGCCGAGATGTCCCTTGCCATGCTCGTGCAGTCCCAGAGTCTTCGCAGCCATTCCTCTTGTTATTATTGCTATCTCATTTAAGTCGTACTCGCGGTCTATTGAGCAATATTCCGCTCGGTCGAATATTACCTTGTGCATATCCTCCGCAGACTCATCCCGCCTCTTCTTGCTCATCAACATCGAGATAATAATCGGATACCCAATGAACGGACCTGCATTTGGATGGTCGGTCGTGAGTGCCAGCTTCCACGGGTCTTTAACCAGGAGTGCCAATTCCTGTCCTATTGCCCATTGAATGGTATTTACCGGCGATTTGCCGGAATACAAAAACGGTGTTATTCCTGTGCCCGTCTCCAGTTCGACATCATGATTCGTCCATTTTCGGCCCGTTATCTGATACAAACTGTATTCCATCGGTCCGTCTGCGGTCATTGTCGTCGTGTCTCCCAGGATTATCGAGCCAAGGTCAATGCTAACGTGCTCGTTTTTGTTTATATAATCCGCAATAGCTCCCGCCTTCGACTCGAAATTGCCCCATGTCGTCCCTCCGTAAGAGTGAAACTGCGTGTGCGTCGCGTGCATAGCCGGACGATCTCTATATGGTTTTATTCCTTTCACAAGGTCATAAGTTGATGTTGTTACTTCATAGTTTCCCGGATGTCCCAGCATATTCCCATGCACGTGGATGCTGTGTGGCATCTCGAACTTCTCATTCGCCACTGCTAAATTCTTTACTATCTCTGCCGGTGTAACATCGAAATAAGGCACTTCGTCATTCAAATCGCAGTTCTTTGCCCACGCCCACGCCTCTGTTCCCCCAGGATTCACTACTTTCACGCTGTATCCCTTCGTTGCTTTTATCATCCACGCGATATAAGCCGCAAGCAGGTCTGTATCCCCGCTCTTTACATATTCCATCGTCATCCAGTTGTTGTCAAGGAGCGGTAATGCGGCGTTGTCCAATATCGGAATGTCTACTAATTCTTCATGCGTGTGCCGTGCTGCAAGCGGAGGCATTGCCGCTTCCATCACGAACGTATAGCCCATCCTCGCATACCGGTAGCCCGTGGCAAACGTATTCGGCACCGAATAGCCTGATTCCTGTCTGCAAACCTTTGTCCTCGCTTTCACCCCTTTTCTTCCGTCTTCCGGTCGGAACAACCGCCCTGCATTTACTTTACCACCAGCAATGTGCGAATGAATGTCCACACCGCCGGGCATCACAACCCGCCCTTCGGCATCTATCACCTTTGGATTCGTTACCGATTCCACTACTTTACCGTCACGAATGCAAATGTCTTTCTTCTCGCCTTTCACGCCATTTATCGGGTCGTAAACCACTCCATTACGTATTAATAATTCGCCTTCAGCCATTTTATTCGCCCTCCTTTTCTCTTATCGCTCTCACTTCTTCCAGTATCCTCTTCATTATCTCCTCATCCGCTATGTATTCCGTATCTACTAACTTACGCAGTCGTATAGGAATATTGTCCATCCGATAGACGTTCCCTTCCGCTTCCACGCCACTTATCGCAGCCGGAATGACAACGTCTGCAAATTCGGTTGTCGGATTCGGGAACGGGTCTATCTGAATGACCGGAATCTTAGCGAGATGTCGGATTGACTCACCCGGGAAATGCGCTCCTGGGTCCGAAGCGATTATCAACGCCGTATCACACTCGCGCCTAATTAAAAGGTCAGTAGCCGATACCTCTCCGGGGTTATACCACGCGTAACCACGGGTTAAGTCAACGGCAAATGGAAACCCCGTTTCCCACGTGCATACCTGATTGATTCCCGCTACGTTGTAATGCCCGCGCATTGGCATTATGCTGAACTTGGTGTGTGTATGAGCCGCTCTCGTCACCTCTATCGCATTAACGATGGTGTTGTGCCTTCCCCTGGTGTGCGTCACACCCATACCAAAGAAGATTATCCCGAACTTCGACTCCTTCATCATCTTCACGGTCTCTAACAGGTCTTTCTTTGGAATGCCACCTACTTCTTCCGGCACCACATCTTCATAGCCATACAGAAGAGCCCGTAACGCAGATAACACCAGATAATCTTTCCCTTGCTCTATCTGCAAGAATACGTCCGCCATCTTCGCCGTCGCCGTCCTCCTCACGTCCACCACGACAAGTTTCTTGTTCTTTTTGCCTTCTTCCGTCCAGTACCCCTTTGAAATATACGAGTACCGCTTCATGTGATTGGCATGTGCCGCGGCTGGGTTCGCGCCCCAGTATATAATGAGGTCTGCACGGTTTTTTACCTCTCCCAGCGTGCAACTTGGAAGCCCAACGTCCTGAATCGCCAGCACTGAAGGTCCATGACAGACTGAAGCGGTATTATCTATAACCGCACCTATCTCCTCTGCAAGCTCTACTCCTACTTTATCCGCCTCACAGACCGTAGAACTCCAGCCATACAAAAGCGGCCTTCTCGAAGCCGCCAGTATCTCTGCCGCCTTCTTTATCGCATCGTCGTAAGAACACGCCTTCAAGCTGCCGTTCTCTCTTATCGCAGGCTCCTCTATCCTTCCGTGCCCCATTAACTTGCTCTTCCCCACTGCACAAGCTCCCTTCTTCACCTTCGTCACTTTGTTATCCTCGACTTCTACCACTATATCGTCGCATACACACCCACATAAGGAGCATACAACGTCCGTAATTTCCACCATTTTTCTTTTTTACCTCCTATCCCATATACGTCTTCATCAGCTCTTTTACGTGCAACACTTCCTCCTCTGTGGGCTCTATTTCCGCGTCTATGCCCTTAAAGGAAGGCATACCAGCGCCGTGTGTATCCCCGCTCACGAGAGCATTTGCCCATGGTCCCATAGGGATAAAAATAACCCCCTCAGGGGTCCCCGCTTTTTCCTTCGCTTTCACCACCACTTCTCCAAAACTCGTTTTTAC
Source organism: Candidatus Methanophagaceae archaeon GoMg1 (assembly GCA_013180605.1). Lineage (GTDB taxonomy): Archaea > Halobacteriota > Syntropharchaeia > Alkanophagales > Methanospirareceae > QEXZ01. The sequence goes on from QBUL01000186.1 coordinate 38,952, forward strand.
CTTCACTCGCTCATCCGCAGCCACACCCAGTTTTTCCATATCGCTTCCGTTTAACTCACAGGTCGCCACTTCATTGAAGTACGCTTCCGAAAGCTTGTTGTCTAAATTTTGACCCTGCACGATAGTTCTCCCACTTATCAAGTTTACTTTTGTCCCCATTTTTATCAAGTTTTAATTCATACAAACTAACATTTAAATCTTTCGGTATTTTTTCCCTTGTTACACTTGGTTCACGAAATTCACATGCATTCTCTTTTTTTCTCTTCTGTGTGAATCCTGTGCAATCTCGTGGTTTTATTTATTTTAAAAGTTTTCGGATGAACCCCAAACTCGCTGTTCCGTCTTCTATCGTGTATAGTTCCATCACTATCCGCCCTTCATACCCATAATCGTCAATCCCGTGTAACACCTTCTTCCAGTCCAGGTTCCCCTTTCCCAGCGGCAAATGTAAATCATCCGCTCCGAAGTTGTCGCTCGCATGAAGATGTATTATCTCCATGTCCTCTGCCTTATCGCGGATATTCAAGAATTCATCCAGCGTCTTTGTCGTGTTCGCATGTGCAACGTCAAGACATATACCCAGATTGTCCCTGTTCACGCCTCGCACTATTTGAATGAGTTCATCCGGATACATACCCAGCATCATATTTATCGACGGTAGATTCTCCACCGCTATTCGCAATCCGCGTTCAGCAGCGAAATCGCAAAGTGCCGTTAGACCGGCAATCGCTTTCTGAATCGCCTTTTCCGGCATTTGCACAGATAATGGCGATAAAATACCCGGATGCACCACGCATATATGTTCAACGAACTCGTATGTGTCCTTGATACTCTCTTTTATCTGCCTTATGCTCTCTTCCCATATCCCCCTGTTTACACTCGCAATGTTTATATCTGAGAGGGGGGCGTGTAAGGAAAGAACAAGATTCGTTGTTTCGTAGATTTCCTTCACTCGTTCTCTAAATCTGCCTTCCGCCTTTTGCTGCCCTTCACCCACTATTTCCCAGCCCTGAAAACCTGCGTCTTCTAACCTGTACATCCAGTCCACAGGGTTGCTGGTGGCATCTACGCACGAAAAACTTATTTTTGCTCTCATAACACTTTTTCTTTTTTTTAAAAAAAGAAAACCTGTGCTAAAAGAAAAAGTAATAATGGACTATTTTTAGTCAACTTTTTTACCGAAGGTAAAAAAGTTGTTTAGTAGTCGTCAAGAGAAAGGATGAGTTTGACTATCTCTTTTATCGTTTCTTCTCGGTCTTCAGAATCCGTCGGCAAGTCCACTTTTTTTATTATGTTGCCGACTAAATCTTCATCTAGAAACTCGCTCAGTGTTATCTTCGGCAAGTCGCTGCTCTTAAACCCTTCAACCAGCACGAAATCAACGTCCGAATGCGCCATTTCCGTTAGCAATTCCGTCACCGTTTTGCCACGGCGGCAAATTTTTATTGCCTTTTCCTCTGACGTGCCTATAACAACTTCTGCACCGGCGTTAAAGAAGCGGTCTGTATCTTTTGCGGTGGGCGTATCAAAATTCAAATTCAGTTCATGCGCGTGTTTTATGCACCCTACTTTACCATATTCGTTCAGATAAGGGATTAAATACTCGATAAGAGATGTTTTTCCTGACTTCTTCTTCCCTATTATGGATATGACCTTCATAAAAAATGCTTACGCTACCTTTTTAAAACTTTCTTATTAAATAAAGTTTGTATAGAAGAATACAATGGCAGTAGAAGCGCTTAAAGCGATAAGAGAAGGGGAAGAAGATGGCAGGAGGTTAATAGAAGAAGCTAAGGGCAGCGCTGCGGAAATATTAAAAGGCGCGGATGACGCAGTGAAGCAGCTAAAGGAGAAGGTGCATGCGGAGGAAAAGGATTTAGAAGCCCGGATTTCTGATAAGTATGCACAGGAAGGCAAGAAGGAAGAGGAAGCAATAATGGGGGATGCCCTGGCGGAAGTCGAGAAGCAGAAAGCAACTGCAGAATCCAAGTTCAGCAGCACGGTAAACCTCGTGTTAGAAAGAATTTTAGGTTTGAGGTGATTCAGTTGGGCGCGACAGAGATAGTAGAGAAGATAAAGGAAGAAGCGGTTTCGGAGGAACAGCGAATAATTAGCGAAGCGAAGGAGAAAGCAAAGCTCAAGCTCGAAGAAGCGAAAGCTCAGATAGAAGTGCAAAAGAGAAAGTTTATTGACGCTGAAGAACGGAAAGGAGTTGAAGAGCGCGAACGAATGGTTCGAGCCGCGCGATTAAATGCAAGAAAACTCAAATGGCAATCTGAAGAGGGATTGATAGCGAAAGTGTTAGAGGAATCAATGAAGCAGATAGCCGAAGTAAAAAAAGAAGGTTTCAAAGGTAATTCATATTCAAATATCCTGACTGGCTTGATAAAGGATGCTGCGATGAGTATAATCGCCGGGAGTGGTGGTACAAATATAAGTATAAGCAGGGATAGCGAATTGAACGTGATACTCAGCGATGAGGATGCAGATGCATCTTTTGTGACCCCGGATATGCTAAACAAGATAGCAGATGAAATACGCGCCGGCGCCTGGGGCGTGGATGTGCGTTTATCACTATCGAGCGATAGGATAAGGTCGGCAGGAGGAGTTATAGTACGAGGAAAAGACGAAAAGATAGAGGTGAACAATACTTTTGAACAGCGAATGGCACGTTTTTCCACCAGTTTACGAGAAGAGATAGTAAAAAACATGTTAGATAGGAGATAGAAAATAAAAAATGATTGCGGTAATTGGCGACCCGGAGACTGCTGCTGGTTTTCGGCTCGCGGGCGTAAAAGAAGTGCACGAGTATCCTCCCGGTGGTGGAGAAGACGTTGCACGTATGTTAGATAAATTAGCAAGGGATGGATTTGCCATCATAATCATAACTGAAAGATTTGCTGCGGAAGCCCGGAACAGAGACAAGATAAGAGAGATAAACGCGGAGAAAAAAGGAGTAATGCCCATTATCGTTGAAGTGCCGGACAAGAAAGGGACGATGGAGAAAGAGTATGGCGAGATGGAAAGGCTAATAAAACGTGCCGTGGGGGTTGCGATTAAGTAAATTGCAAATATTAAACCACGAGATAGATTTTACGAGATTAACACAACACTTTCTCTTTTTTTAAATAATCTCGTGATAATCTGTGTAATCTTGTGATTAATACTTTTTGGAATGACGATAAATATATTATCTAATATGATGATGGCAAATGATGATGGCAATAGAAGTAAGAGACTTAACGAAGAGATATAAGGGTAATGGCTTTGCTGCTGTGGACCACATTTCTTTTAACGTGGAAAGCGGCGAGATATTTGCTTTACTCGGTCCTAATGGAGCAGGAAAGACAACTGCGATAAAAATACTGACCACTCTGCTGAAGCCCACTTCAGGGACGGCAAAGGTAGCGGGGTTTGATGTCGGTAAGGACAAGGACAGTGTAAGGAAGAGCATAGGAATTGTTTTTCAAGAACCCTCTTTGGACTGGAGATTGACAGGAAGGGAGAATCTGGATTTCCATGCCAGGATATACGGAATAGGAAGGAAAGAAAGAGAAAAGAGGATAGAAGAGGTTTTAAAGCTCGTTGAGCTGGAAGACAAAGCGGACGTGGCGGTGGATAAGTATTCAGGAGGTATGAAACGTCGTTTAGAGCTTGCAAGGGGCTTTATTCACAACCCCAAAGTCCTTTTCCTGGACGAGCCCACTCTGGGATTGGATACGCACACGAGGAGGAGAATATGGGATTACATACGGGAGCTGAACGATAGCGAAGGAGCAACGATTGTATTAACCACACATCACATGGAAGAAGCGGATTATCTTTGTGACCGTGTAGGGATTATGGACCAGGGTAAGATAATTGCTCTTGACACGCCGACGAACCTGAAGGATTTGATAGGTTCGGATGTAGTGAGTTTGGAAATGAACACCACTTATAACGTGGAGGTTTTCAAAAAGCTTGATTTTGTTACTGAGTTCAGAAAACACGATAATTTTGTAACGTTGAAGATGGAGAGAGGCGACTTAAGAATTCCCGCGATAATGGAGGTTGCGAAGCTGGCTGGAATAGAGATAAAATCGGTGAATTTGAGGAAACCGAGCCTGGAGGATGTCTTTTTGCATTTCACGGGGAGAAGGATAAGGGAATAAGTTTCCCGGTATTCATTGAGTATCAACCGAAATGTTCTGTTTTTCAATTTGAGCATTATTAAAGAAGGCATGAACTATTTTTAGTTCTGCATTTTTCATTACCACACTGAAAAAGTGAAGCCTCTCTTTGTAAATCCCTCTATATTTATCTATGTGGGTATGAAGTGTCCCGATATTAATGAAAATGCCAAGAGGATACTCTAATTCTTTAAACATAACGTCTAACGTATAAAAAACCTCTCCTGCTTCCTTTAAGGTTGTGTTCTTCTTGAATGCAAATACAACAAAGTTGTTTTTAGAACTATCGGCCAATCCACTGATTTCTGCAGGTATATGCACTATAATATCTGGTCGTTGTATAGTTCTGTGTTCTTTCAGTCTCTTTTGATATTCCTCTTCAAGGATTGCATCATCGGGAAATATTTCCTTATTATCCATAACCTCATACATAGCACAGGCAAATCGACCTTGATATCCTCTCTCGGTTTTAAAGAAGCGAGGATTGTTCACTTTCTTCAATGCTTCAATTATAATCTCAATTACAACATTTGTGTCCATTACACTACCTCTCTTTTTCTTTTGGTTTTCCAAATCCAACGATTGCAATGTGGCGAACTTCAGAGAGGGGGAAATCAAACAATTCTTTGAAGTGGGGATTGGCGTATTGAAATTTACGCTGAGACCGTTTCTTACGTTCTGACCACGAGCCTGCATCCGCTGAAGTTTCAATATGAGTTAATGTTTTTTTTATAAAAAGTTTGTTAAAATTTAAGAGAGCTCCAGCTCCCCAAGCTTATCCAGCGATTCACGCTTCCCGATGACCACCACGGTATCGCCCTCCCGTATTTCATCATCAGGACCTATGTTTATGACTTCCTCGCCCCTTATAATAGCGACTATTGTTGTTCCTACTTTTTCCTTTATCCCTAAGATAGTACATGCGTCTCTAACGCGCTTATTTGCAATTTTCGCACCATGTTCAACCGTTAAACTTTCTAACGAGGTCTCCCCAGTCTTCGTAGCGAACTCGAGGAAATCAACAATTGCCGGCTTTGTTAAGCTTCTTGCCAACCTTCTCCCTCCTATTTTTTCCATTAAAATCACTTTTTTTACACCAACACTATATAGCCGCTTAGCAGCTTCTTCGGAACTCGCTCTCGTTACCACCTCCAGATTCTTATTGAGTTCTTTCGCAGCAATGCACAGGAATAAATTATCAGAATCCGAAGGTAAAGTGGATACCAATCCAGAAGCACGTTCTACGCCCGCTTCTATTAAAGTCTCATCCAATGTCGCGTCGCCTTCCACTACCGACAAATTCTTTTTCCTTAGTTCTATTGCAATCGCAGAATCACGCTCAATGGTTACAAAATCTAAGCCTTCTTTTCTGAATTCATCTGCTGTTATGCTCCCTGTACGACCCCCACCACATATTATCTTGTGATTTTTCATTTTCGCCACGCTCCTTCTCACCTTCGCTATACCAAGAGCTTCGCTTAACCTTCCTTCCAGTACTAATCCTATTATCTCCACCAGCACATATAAGGCTACGCCTACGCCCGAAATCATCAATCCTGCCGTAAATATTCTCCCGGCGGGGGTCTCAGGAACTATATCACCATATCCAACGGTGGTAATTGTGGCTATGGTCATGTAGAGGGCATCAAGGAGGGAAAGCCCTTCAAGATACACAAAACCAACTGTCCCCACCACAATTACCAGGAATAATAAGCAAATTGCAATCAGTACGTGTCGTATTGGTTCCATTTCTTATTCTGTGTCAACAAGTAGGTTTACCTATTTGTACATATTAAATAACATTTGAACTTTTATAGTACCGCTCGATTTTATTAGATTATAGTATAGCCTTCACAAAAACAACATCACGATTTGCTAAACGGGAAATATAATAAAGGGACAGAATGGTGGGTCTGAACATCAAGAAAACGGAAGAGAAATGGCAGCGTAGATGGAAAGAAAGCAAGATTTTTGATGCTGAAATAGCAGAACAAAAAGGTGGAAAGAAAAAGTTCTTTTTGACCGTCCCTTACCCCTACACTTCAGGACCGCTGCACATAGGTCATGGAAGAACAAATACGATAGGCGATATAATAGCGAGATTTAAGCGATTGCAGGGTTACAATGTGCTATTTCCTATGGCTTTTCACGTTACCGGAACGCCGATTTTAGCGATTGCCGACAGCATTGCAAAAGGCGACCAGGAGGTTGTAGCACGGTATAAGGATTATGTATCAATTTATGAAGATGCGAGTGAGGTAGACGGAATTATCAGCAGTTTTAGTCGTGCGGAACGGGTTGCAGATTTCTTCGCTGAACGGATTTCGGAGGATTTCGAGCGTATGGGCTATTCCATAGACTGGCGAAGGAAGTTCAATACCACCGAGCCAATGTACAACAAGTTTATCGAATGGCAGTTCAAAAAGCTCTACGATAAGGGAGTAATAAAGAAAGGGCGCTATCCCATCACGTATTCCATCGAAGATAATTCGGCGGTTGGCGAGGACGACATCGAAGAAGGAGATACGAATAAAGTAACAATAACAGAACACACAACCATAAAGTTCGGAGTTTCTGATGACACCTACTTAATCGCAGCGACATTGCGTCCCGAAACGGTTTTTGGCGTTACAAATCTGTGGATAAAACCAACTGCAAAATATGTTAAAGTCGCGGTCGGCGGGGAATACTGGATTGTATCCCGTGAAGCGGCGTTGAAACTGGGTTACCAGCGGGAAGCAGTAGAGGGTTCAGAAGAAATAGAGGGCAGTTATTTTGTAGGTAAGAACGTCAAGGAGCCAATGAAGGGCAGGGAAATCCCGGTTTTATCTGCGGGCTTTGTTGACCCGGATGTAGGCACTGGAGTGGTCTATTCGGTTCCCGCGCATGCTCCTTACGATTACATCGCACTGGAAGACGTGAGGAGGGAGGAAGGGATTGAAATCGAGCCGATAAAGGTAATAGACATAGAAGGGTACGAATTGCCAGCGAAAGAGATATGCGAAAAGATGGGAATAGCGAATCAGGAAGATGAGCGACTGGAAGAAGCCACGCAGATAATTTATAATGACGAATTTTATCGTGGTGTGTTAAATGAGCAGTGCGGGGACTTTGCGGGTATCAAAATCGCTGCGATAAAGGATGAAGTAAAGGACTGGTTAAAGGGGAAAAATATAGCGGACGTGTTTTATGAAACTTCGAGGAAGGCGGTGACGCGAGGCGGTGGAAAGGTAATAGTTGCCGTCTTGCAAGACCAGTGGTTTATAGATTACACACCGAAATGGTGGAAAGATTTGGGGCACGAACTCGTGGAAGGCATGACGTTCTATCCTGAGAAGTACAAGGCATATATGCACGACATTATTGATTGGCTGGCGTTGCGACCGTGTGCACGTAAAAGAGGTCTGGGCACGCGGTTTCCGTTTGAAAAGGAATGGATAATCGAGTCGCTAAGCGATTCTACAATTTACATGGCGCTGTACACCATAGCTCATCGGGTAAGGCAATTGCCCGTTGATTGTCTGAATGAGCAGTTCTTTGATTACGTGTTTCTTGGGATCGGAAGCGGTGCAGACGAATTAGCAAAGGAGATAAACGTTGAAGCAGACATTTTGAACGGGATAAAGGAAGAATTTGAATACTGGTATCCGAACGACCTGCGGCACACGGCACCACCGCACCTCTCAAATCATCTGGTTTTCTTTTTAATGCATCATGCAGCGATATTTCCTCCGACTCGGTGGCCCAAGGCGATAACCTTGAATGAGTTGATGATTCGTGAAGGGCGGAAGATATCAAAGAGCAAGGGAAACGTAATCCCGTTAGCAAAGGTATCAGAACTTTACGGTGTGGATTTATTCAGGCTTTATTGTGCGATTAATGCGGATTTCGCAAGTGTGATCAACTGGCGGGAGCAGGACGTGGATGCGCTGAAGAAACGATTTAATGCGTTAGTGGCAATATTCGAGAAGAGCACAGGAGTGGATGTAGCGGAGCTAAAGGAGGAAGAGTTCACGCATACCGATAGATGGCTGCTGTCGCGGTTCTACAGAAGGTTAAAGGAATCCATTGAGCTGTTCGACGCATTCCGAATACGAGAAGCGGGAATAAATCTGGTGTTCAATTTGCTGAATGACATTAGATATTACGAGCGCAGGGAGAGCCCGGAAAAAAGAAGAAGGATAATCAGAAACGTAATAGATGATTGGCTGCTAATTCTATCGCCAATTGTGCCGCATATATGTGAAGAGGAATGGCATAAGCTGCATCACAGTTTCATTTCGTTACAATCGCTGCCAAAGCTAAAGGAGGCGTTTATTGATGACCGCGTGGAGCGTGAGGAGAAATATCTGGTTTCGTTAATTGAGGATATAAAGGAGATACTGAAAATAGCCCGCATTGCGCCGACAAAAATTTACGTTTATACCGCAGATGCGGATGCGGATACCGAGAACTGGAAGTGGGAGGTGTTCAGGGCGATAAAGGACTTGCCAGTGAGGGATAAGATTAAAGAGGCGATGAAACTCCGAAAGGATAAGAGCACGGTGGATTTCGTGAAGCGCGTGATAAAAAGCAATCTGGATTATTTCGAGCTGAACGAGAGGGAGATTCTGGAACGTGAGAAAGCGTATTTAACGAAAGAGTTCGGCTGTGAAATAGGAATAAACGAGGAACATGACCCGAAGGACAGGAGGAAGTTTGCTATTCCGCTTAAACCTGCGATTTACGTGGAGGGGTAAGAGAACAGGATGTTTCTTTACGAGACTGAAAAATGGAGAAAGAAGAAGGTTCCGTTAAGGAAGAGGAGCTAACAAGTTTGTACGAAGACCTGCTCGAAAGGACGGTAGGCAAAATGAAGAGATATTTTGGTGAAAATTTGGTTTCTGTTGTTCTTTTTGGTTCTTTGGCGAGGGGAGCAGTGAAAAAGGATTCGGATATTGATTTGTTGGTTATATTCGAGGATTTGCCAAGAGAGAGGTTGAAGAGGCAGGATATTTTTATGACGATGGAGAGAGAGGCGAAGGTGGATGTGGAAATAGAGCGAATATACGAGAGGAGTGGATGTTATCTTTGTATTTCACCGATATTAAAGGCGAGAGAAGAGGCGAAGATTTTGTCGCCTTTGTATTTGGACATGGTGACTGATGCGAGCATCTTATATGACAAAGCGGATTTCTTCAGGGGAATACTTGAAAAATTAAGGATGAAACTCAAATCATTAAATGCGAAGAAGAAAAAAGTGGGGAAGAAGTGGTATTGGGACCTTAAGCCGGATTATACGTTTGGAGTGGTGATAAGAATTGAATAAAAACCTTTTCTTAAAAAGAAAAGCTTTATCCAAAGAAATAAAACCCAGACCTGCAAAATTTGTTGTGTAAAAATGAGCATAAGAAAGTGGTTTGGCTTTAAGGGAAAAGGAAAGCCAAAAGAGGAGGATAACCCGGAGCGTATTTTTTATGCTGCTTTGAATTTTCACGAATCAAGAAGATTTCAGGATGCGTATCCGCTGTATTTGAAAGCGCTTGAGGGTTTTGAAACTTTTCTTAAAACTGACCCCGCGAACTCCCTGTTCCAGTCTTACGTTGCAATGACGCAAAATAACCTCGGAGCTCTGCTTCATGACATGGGTAGGTTGAAAGAAGCAAAGTCGCGGTTCGAACGTGCTTTGGAACTGCGTGAAAAGTTACTAAAAAGCGACCCTGCGAACACTCAGTTCCAGTCTTACGTTGCAATGACGCAGAATAACCTCGGAAATCTGCTTAGTGACATGGGAAGGTTGAAAGAAGCAAAGACGCGGTTCGAACGTGCTTTGGAACTGTACGAAAAGTTACTAAAAAGCGACCCCGTGAACTCCCTGTTCCAGTCTCACGTTGCAATGACACAGAATAACCTCGGAAATCTGCTTCGTGTTATGGGAAGGCAGGAAGAAGCAAAGACGCGGCACGAACGTGCTTTGGAACTGGTAAAAGAGCAAAAGAATCAGCATGACACAGGCTGGACTTTAACTCTACTTGGAAATTTAGAACTTAAAAGAGACGACCCAGAAACCGCCAGGGCATTTTTAGAATCGAGCATTGGAAAACTGAACAAGGACGTTAGACCGCATTACCCAAACGCACTGAACTGGCTTGCGTTGTGCTATTTTAAAATAGGAGAGAGGAAGAAGAAGGAAGCGAGAAAAGAGAAGAGGCGAGAAAATGCAAGAAGAAGGCAGGTATCAGAATCTTCGCAGTTTTTCAGGCTCGCCGCCGAGCGTTACAGAGAGGCGTACGAACTGCCTTATTGTTGGATGCCTGCGGAATTGTTAATAGATGCGTGTCTCGCGGATACATTCGCGAGTTCCGTGCAGACCGTTTCAGAAGAGGACGACCAGCGGGCGGTTGAGTTACTGAACGAGTCAATTGAAAAGGTAGAAGAGGCTTTTGAGCCCGCAAAGAAGGATGAAGGGCAGAGAAAGCGAGTAGAGGGTGTGCGGTACGACCTGTTAGCAAAGCGGTGCATCCGGTCTGTGAGTTTGTTTAAGGGCGAAAAGGGAAAAAAGAAGCAGGAGGAACTTCTTGCCGAGGCTTCGGACAATCTCCTAAACGCAGCCCGGAACTTTGAGGAACTGGAGTCGGACAAGACCGCAGCGTCCTGCCAGGGCTGTGCGTGCCTTTACAGGGGCTTGAAAAAGTTTAAAGACGGCATTTTGTCCGATAAATTCAAATTGATTGCCGAAGCCCACGGAGAGTTCAAGAACGCTGCTTCGTTTTACAAAAACGCGGAAAGCGAGGTGGGCGAAGATGTGATTTCAACAATTAATGAAGTCATGTCAGAGATGGAAGGCAGTTACGACAAATGGGAAGGAAGAAAACCCGGAATTGCTGACTACCTCTCTATTTTTGACAAAATAAGCAACCTGATCGAGCAGGTGTCGGCGATTGGGTTGAAGAATCTGTTCAAAGTTTATGTATTCGATGAGTTTATGAATTTAATGGATGAGCAAAGGATGAAAATAAAAGAAGGAAATGTTTATGCGGGGGAGGTTGTTATGGGCGACAAATTCGAAAATATCCGGGATGCGACGATAATAAACAAATCGGTGGTTGAGAATTCGTTCAACAAAATACGAGCGGAGCAGGGAGAAGAAGTAGCAAGTGCGTTAAAGGCAATTGCGGGATTTATTGAACGATCTGGGAACAAAGAAGCCGGGGAATTATTTGACCGTTTTAACGAGGAACTAAACAAACCCGAGCCAAAGAAGTCGGTGCTGAAATCCGTGTGGGCAGGGATTGAAAAGGCTATTCCTGCTGCTACTGCTTTGGCTGAGCCGGTAGCGAAACTTGCAACGTTATTTAAGTAGGAATAAGAATAAACGAGGAACACGACCCGAAGGGCAAGAGGAAATTTGCCATTCCGCTTAAACATGCGATTTATGTTGAGGGTTGAGGAAAAACGTCAAAATTCTTGCTCAGATAATATTTGTAGATGTGAGCATTCTCAATCCCTCGGCATATCCAAATTCTGCCTCGTCCAACGATTTGGCACCATCCTTTGATTTTTCCCCTCCCCGCTTCACCATTCAGTGCAGGAATACGTATTGATAACGCCCTGGAGTTCATTCCTATTCCTGCACGTATAGAAAGGATATGCGATCAGATATGCAACCGCAGCGCTATGAAGCACCAGTCCAATATCGAAATAATGAACAATCAGCTCTAAAATCGCAATGGATAGCAGAACGACCGAAGCGAGAAG
>QBUL01000150.1 GCA_013180605.1 Candidatus Methanophagaceae archaeon GoMg1
GGATTATTGTAAACTCGTGCATGATAACCGCGATTTTGCGTTTTTACTTTTTGATGATCTTTATCCTGTATCCCTCGTCTGTATATTCAACGTCCAATTCCAAGCCCAGTTTCTCCGCTCTTGGTCTGAAATACCCCTCAATGCATCCTCTTTGAAAATCTTCCTTTGTTATAGGCAACAGTCCTTTTTTTATGAGATTTATTGCCGTCATCACGAATCCATCTCTCTTCAGGTTTAATGTCGCTTCGCCGGGATTTCCATCAACTTCAACATCGCTTCCCATTAGATTCTTGCGAACCATCGCCTCACTTAGCGCAAAGCCGATTGCGTTATCTTTGCCCTGTGCCTGCAGCATATCTGCATATTGCTGCGCGGTCATTTCCGAATATTCGCTCATTTTCTCTGGCCCCATTTGCATGATAAAGCCAATATCTCCTTGCTTGCTCAGCACGAATATCTCGCGCATCATCTCCCATTTTTCTTCTTCCGATAAAGTTGGTATTTCCATTTTTTTTACACCTCATTTCAAATTTTAAGTGATATTCTATTTAAAGTATAAGGCAGGTTCGCAATTCATATAAAATTAGCAATTGGTGAAAACAAGAACATAGACATAACATGCTAAGAGAAAAAATCGGAATCTATCCCGCATATCTAATTTCCTGAGCATAAAATGAACTTTACTTCACCACTTTTTTAATCCCCTTTTCCATAATACAACTACGTGACACAATCCCTACAAGCTTATCATCTTCCATTACGAGTAATCTACCAATTCCCTCCTCTGTCATTTTCTCCACCGCTTCGATAACACTATCTCCCGGGCTGACATAAATTAAGCGTGTACTCATTCTTTCTTTAACACGAATTCTATTCCAATCTTCTCTCTTCACTCGAAACAAATCTTTATACGAAATAACTCCGGTGGTTTTATTCTCTTTATTAACCCCTGGATAGCCCAGATGGTGATATTTACTTATCAAGGAATATAACTGTTCAAGACTTGCATCTTCGTTAATCGTAATAACCTCTGGTTCCATAATATCTCCTACGGTCATACCCTGAAGTTGCTCGTTTAGAAGTTTCCTGAATTTTCTATTCATTCCCATTTTTCCTCTCCCTTTTTATTTTCTCTCTCAAACAACACCAGAACCGCAGGCACCACTGTAAGCGCCGCAACCATACAAAACACCACTCCCGTTGCCATCATCGTCCCCATATCTGCCATCATCGGCAGTTGACCGAGTGCAAGACATTTGAAGCCTATTACCGCCGCTAATGTCGTTATGCACATCGGATAGAATACGTTGCTGAGCGTATCAACCATTGCATCTTCACGTTTTTGTGTTCGCAGCTCATATCTAAACCTCTTCGTTACCTGAATACCGAAATCTATCCCGATGCCCATTATCATCGCCATCACACCCGATGTAGAGGGCGTTATCTCTAACCCAATCAGAACAAGCGTGCCAATCGCCCAGATAAGACCAAAGACGATAGTTAACAAAGGGATAAGCCCGTATTTAATAGACGCAAATACAATTATCAGGATGAGGATTATCAAAGCGAAGCTGACAAAAGATGTCATTCCCATCGTTTCCACTGCGAGTTCTTTCATCGTTACCTCTATTACGGGATCACCGCTAATTTCCACCGACACACCCTGTGGTTTCTTTATATTTATTACCTCACTCAGTTCTTCAACTACCCCCTCTGCATCTATATCCTCCAACAAGTTCAATCTTACCACCGTCAGTGAATAGTCATCGCTGATATAATTGCTTATCCTCTGCTCTGCTGCTTCGTCATGCTCCAACAGCGACTTCACAGTTCGCAAAGAAGGTGGAATTCTACCGCCGTTCACTCCTTTTATCACATCTGCCGCACTTTCCGCGCCGACAACACCATAAACAAGCTTTGCTCGTTCAGCGAGCAAGTCAACGTATCTCAATACCTCCGGGTCGCGGACATCGCGTATCTCATCGGATTTTGCATATCTCGGCTCGGTCTCCACGACAATCGTTGAAGTGACAAAGCTACCCGCAAATTGGTCTGCTATTAGCTCAAATGTATTTATCACTTCTATATCCTCCGGAAGCATTGCCTTCTGCGACGTCCCCGCTGTTTCCATCAATGAGGCTTGATAACCCGTGAAAATGGTGAACAAGAGAAATATAGCCAAAACAATGATTGCGTGATGCGATACGAACCGCGCGTACTTCTCCAAAGGTCCTTTTCCCAATTTACTTAGCTTATCTCTCATTTTTTAGCCCATTCCCACCCACTTTTGCAGCCCTTCGGCTAATTTCCTCGCTTCTATACGCTCTTCAAACACGATAAAGCATGGATTTACTACTGCGGCAGCTACCCAGCAGAAGATTATACCCAGAGCAAGCGTCTGCCCCAAGTGCTGAATCATTGGCATCACGGAAAGCGTTAAAGCGAAGAAAGCAGCAGTTGTAGTCGCCGCAGAGCCAAACGTTGATGCTCCTATATTGGTCACCGCAATTCTCAATGCATCTCTCGTTGTACTGCCATGACTTCTCTCTTCATAATACCTCGATACCATGAATATCCCGTACTCGACACCTAAACCGATGATAACCGCACCTATCATAACCGTGCTAATAGATATAGGTATCCCAAGAAATCCCATTGTCCCGAAAGTCCATGTAATACCAAAAACCAGTGGCAGGAATACGAGAAAGCCCTTTGTGAACGACCGCTCCAACAATGCCAACAGCCCAAAAATGATTGCCGCCGCCACAAGCGTAGTGAAAACCATGTCCTCACGCATCAACCTCAATAGCTCAATTATCAGCGGTGCCATACCCGTTATTTTATATTCCACCCCTGCGGGTTTTGTAATCGCATCAACGTCATTTTGTATTATTTCAGTTGCTTCTTTCACCTTCTCTTCGCTTAATCCCGCTATTGGACTGGCATAGACCAGCATGATGCTAAAGTCGTCATTAAAGAAACCTTCTGAGCCCGGAACAGAATCTAACTTCTTCTTCACCCCTTCTATATCATCCGGGACATCCTGTTGAAAAAAAGGAGCGATTGACTGGACTCGTTCAATCGAAGATTCTGCTTCAAGCCGCTCATGTAAATCAACCACCGATGCTATTATCTTTGGGTCCCTTATATCACGGGGTATGTTCTTTGCGCTTGTTTCCTTATCTAAGCAAACCGCGATAATCATGAACTCTTCTCCTCTGAACTTACTCGCTATCTTTTCTTGTAAGACGAAAACAGGTAAATCCTGCGGCATCTCTTTTGCTATATTACCTTGAAAATGCAGGTCTGTTGCCCCATAACCTAAAAACACCGTTAATATCAGTGCCGCCACGATTATCTTCTTATAATGCCGGCACTGAAAAGAAGCCAATTTTGTCAATGCTTTTTCTATGCTTATCTTCTCTTTTAGCCCCATTTTATCTTGTTAAGAAAATCCAAAATCCTCTCTTTTAACCACAAGAACACACAGATTTTTTTCACCTTTGTATTATATCTCTTCTGTGTTAATCTTGTGAAATCTCGTGGTTTCTTTTTGGGATTTCACGCTCCTTTTCTCTTCCTTCTCAAAAACAAAACGAAAACCACGAACAGAGCAATTAAGGCGAATAAAACCTCAAACCCTGGAACTGAAAAAGTTCCTGAGCTGTTTGATGATATGCTTATCGGAATCATCTTATCAAAAAGATACACATTATAATCGCCTAAATCACGGTCTCCAGTGCATCTTATCTCTATGCCCTGCTGATATGCTTTCGGCGAGGCATCTTTGTCCACATCGAATTTTAGAACCGCAGTCCATTCCTCATCCGGCTTCAAATTGCCCACGTAGTCGCTTTTCACATCGAAATCGAAAGGCACTTCCGCTTCTCCCGTTGACCTTACACTTACAGATTCTGCTTTTTCTGAGCCTGTATTTCTTATCTTCACATGTAACGTAACGTAATCTCCACAGCTTATGTTTGCGGGCTCGGTATAAAACGAAACGATTTCAAATTCAGGCTTCGGCTTCACTAATGGGTTTATCTCCCGCATTACCTCGTATTCTCCGCCCTTTGTATCTTTATATTTTATCTGCAATGGGATGCTGTACATCTTCGATTCTATGCCATCGGCAACGTCAACATGGAATGTAGCCACTTTTGAATCGCCGGAATTTAATCTGCCTATGTATGAGCGGTCTGTTCCAGACCATGATGGTTTGAATCCTTCATTGCAAAACAACTTGGCTTCGACATCCTTCGCTGCCGCTTCTCCGCTGTTCTCTATGTTCACGCTTACCTTCACATTCTCCTTACCAGGTCTTATATCCGCAGGGTCCGTGCTGACATTTCCAATGTTTATTACTATCTTTCCTATTACATTGAAATATAATCCTAATTCTACCGGTCCTTTAGGCTTGGTTACATAGCCTTCGGCAGGAGCAAAATAATATTCATTCCACGAACAGTTCACAGGAATAAGATAAACACCATTAGAAGCTTCTTCTTTTACATGAACCTTTATTTCCACTTCCTTTGAGCACCATGAATTCAACGTATTCATTTGGACTACCTTTGGTCCCACGAGGGACACGTTTTTTGTACCTTCAAACGATAACCGGATATCCCTTGCATCTCTTCCTCCGTTGTTTTTCACCGTTACCGTCACTTCTCTTGTATCACCCGGATGCAACTCCGTAGGCGTTACATCTGTTATCGTAACAGAAGAGAAAGCAGCATCAGCCAGTGGTGTAAACGACACAAGCGAAAACATCATAAAAAGCGCTATGCCGACTGCGCATAGCGAAACCAACTTTATCCCTTTACCATTTTTACTCATTTCTTATCGCCTCCTTTTATCATTATCTTCATTGGGATTTTCTCTGCCACTTCTTCTACGTTCTCTACCTCTACGGGCATCGTATTTATATCGTTCATTATTCTGGAGAACAGGAGAACAGCGAGGTTCAATTTCTTATACTCGTTTATGAGTGCATGAAACGTCTCCTTCACTTTTGCATCTCCGATTTTATCATGACTCGTGGATAGCAATTCAATCATTGGCTTGATGTTATCCGCGAGAAATCGCTTCAACAGTTCACCAAAACTCTCCGTCAGTGAGGTATTAACCAAATAGTGGATTTCTCTTCCCTCTCTACTTACTTCAATTATCGGTCCCTTCTTCAATACCTTCAAGCTTCGGCTAATCAATCCCCTGCTGTAGCCCGTGCCTTCTTCTATCTCGCGTTGCGTTACGGGGCAGGACTTGAACAGTAAAAAGCCCCAGACACGCCCCACCGACTCTCCTAAGTCCCATTGCTTCCCCATTTTCGCTAATGAATCCAATACTTCTTGCATGACTTCGGTCATCTTTTCATCACCATCTATCTTTTACTTTTTACTAAAATGTGAATTCAGAGTATTTAAAGGTTTCAACAAACTTTTTGTTTTGAATTTAGATAATTCGGATTTGTGATTTGTTGTTTTCAAGTCCGGTATCTCAGGATTGAGCCATTTACTTACTTCTCTACGTTCAGTCGGCGGCTCACCCTGTTTCATCTGATTTACATACTTCTTTAGCGCATCGGCCATACGCTTTGCCGCAGCGCTGAGTAACCAGCTTTTGATGTCCTTAGTGTTCTTGTATTCTCTCAAGAGCTCTGGTGCAACCTTTAAATCGTGGTCTATGCACTCGCCCATAAGCTGCCAGTGCTCCGTGGTCATCTTTGCCATGGTAAACGATTCATCGCTATCTAAAGCGGAGCCACGCATTGAAACGAAATTCATCGGCACGATGAGAGACAAAGTCCCTTTCAAATCCTCTACCAGTTCTATGCTTTCAATCACATCGTCCGTGTTTTCACCCGGAAGACCGTTTATCATTGTTGCTGCGTTAAACCAGTTATTGTCATCAAGGAGTCCAAAAGCTTGTGTGACTATCTCCTTCCACTTCTCCGGTGGAGAGGGCAGCGCTTTACCTCGCATGTGTTTCGCAATCAGTCGTGCACTTCCCGTCTCTATCCCCGTTTGTGCGCCCAGCCAATTCTGGTCGAGCATGGAGTAGCACGTTTCGGAAACCGCCTTTAAAAGACCCGGATTATGGTATACCGTGGCAAGGGCTATATGGCTCGCCCCAATCCTCTCTATTCCTTCTATGGATGCAACACGCCTGAACAGGTTCATCACTCGCTCTTCGTCCGGCGCAATCCCCCGGGCACCGTAACGCAGGACATCCTCAGAATGGAGACTGATAGAACGTTGACCGGCTTCTACATTTGTCTTCACGTCCTTTGCAATGTGCTCCACGGATTGAAACCGGAGCCTCTGCATGCTTGGCGTGCAGAAGGAGCAGCCTCTTCCGCAGCCCCTGCTTATCTCTACCAGACCGTGAATTGTAGCACCTATGATGTTGGGTATCTCATCTGCGTTTGGCTCTTTTCCATTTATCATCCTCGGCAGTTTCTCGCCCTCATGTATAGCTTTGAACATCCCCGGAACGGTAATTTCACCCTCGCCGAGATGGACATAATCAATATTCAGTTTGTCCATAGTCGTCTCATCTGCTAACTGCCACGCCGCTTTACCGCCTGCCACCACTGTCTTCTCCCGCATCACCGGCTTTTGCATCAATTCAAAGAACTTCACTCGGTTGTAAGGGGGTCCGGTATTAAGCATATCAACGAACTCCGAAGTCGGTGGATTGATGCCCAGGAAATCGTGTCCGCCAATGCCTATTATTTCCGTCCTGCTGCCAACTATATGTTCCAAATCACGCGGATGCACAACCGCAACTTCGTCCTCGCCAAAGACTTCTGCTAAACACGCCTCTACAATTCTGAGTCCAAAATCAGCATATCGCGCTCTCCCGTTTTCACTCGGCGTGGGCGGCGACCAAACGTTAAAAAAGACCCAATCAGGTATAATACCCCGCGGCATGCAGGAGGAGAAGCCCACGAATATCCCCCACCTGTACTTGCTCATCATTGTCTCATCTGCGGTCAGCACGATTTTAGGACTGTGGTTCATTTTTTGCAGTATATTCCCTATTTTGTTCATCCTTCCTCTTTATCCACTGCCACTGCGTTTTCAACCCTTCTCAGATAGGCGATTGCACGTTCAACTTTCTCGCTGAGAGGTTCGAGGTCTTTTATTCCCTCGAGCTCAGTGCCAAGCTGGTTGAGATAGCCCTTAACCTTCTCCCGTTCTGCTTTTATCCGCTCTACGAAGTTCACGTTTGCCATGTACAGGTATTTCCTGACACTTCTGACCCGCTCCACCAAGCCCATCCGTATGAGCGTATTAAGATAGTTTATGGTGGAAGAGTATGCATAGCTGGTTCTTTCACCTATGTCTTTCGCGGACAGCGGTTCTCGAGAGGTAAGGAGCACGGCATAAACGGAGCTGCAACCTTCTCCGAAGCCCCAGTTCATCATCATCGCTTTCACTCGCCTGATCGCGCGGTCCATGGGGGTTTCACGCTCAGCGGACATAGTGTTTGATTCTATCATAATTATTATATATATTATATTCAATATAAGATAAACTTATATATTTAGAGAAGTTGGATAGGGAGGAGAGAGGTTAGAAGATGAAATAAAGCAATTTCAGGAGAAGCATGGTCTTCGAATACTCTGCCTTAATTACCTTGGGTTCATCAAACCCCTTGTGTGCCTTAACGTTCGGTCAAGGAGGAACAGGCGTAGAGTTCTTCAGAGATTTTTCCACATAATTAAGGAGTTGTCTCACGAGGCTTTGGTTCGTTTTTGCAACATAGATTACGATAGGGAAATGGCCATCATAGCGGAGGTTCGCGAAGGCGAAAAAAGAGATATTGAGCTTCAAAGTAACTATCTATGTCAACGGGTTTCAACGTCAACTCTATTCTTTGCCCATGAACTTGATTTCCCTCATGAGGTCCGTCCTGGAGATGATGCCCACCATCTGTCCCTCATCCATAACAATCAAGCGACCTATGTTTTTGATGGACATTAATTTAAGGGCATCGGAGGCATCCGCATCCGGTCCGATTGTGATTATCTCCCTTTTCATAACCTCCTCAACCCTGGTAGTGTCTCGCTTCGAGGCAGGTATTTGCCGGACGTCTCCAAAGGTTATCACTCCAAGTACCGGAGAACTCTGTTCTTCTTGAACCGGATAGCCTATGTGTTTGGTTCTAAACATTACATCTACCAACTGATTGAGCGTCATGTCTGGAGGCACATAGACAACATCCGGGACTGCGGTCATAACATCCCGGGCCTTAACGCCTTCCAGAGTGACCGAAATAATCGTTGCCTGCTCTTCCCCCGAAGCACCAAAGTAGATGAAGATGGCTATGAGTAGTAACCATACTCCCCCTGGCAATGTTAGCAATCCGAAAAGACCCATAGCAAATGCAAAGCTCTTACCCACCACAACTGCCTTCTTAGTCGCATCTATATATGACATAC
Organism: Candidatus Methanophagaceae archaeon GoMg1; assembly: GCA_013180605.1. Lineage (GTDB taxonomy): Archaea > Halobacteriota > Syntropharchaeia > Alkanophagales > Methanospirareceae > QEXZ01. The sequence continues at coordinate 8,450 of QBUL01000150.1, forward strand.
GCGTAGCGAACAAAGCACGCAATATCCTCCCTCCATCCATAGGGAACGCGGGAATAAGATTGAAGAGACCAAGTAGCACATTGTAAAATGCGATTATACCCACCACTAAGAGAGCAGCATCCTTGAACGTCGCTCCGGGTGCAGTCAGGCTTACCGGACCGAAGATGTAGTAAATAGCAGAGGCAAGAGCGCCGATACTCAGGCTGAAGGCGGGACCAGCAGCCGAAACTTTTGCTTCCTTTCGCGGCTCTTTGGGTATCTCTTCCATCTGTGCCACGCCACCGAGTACGAACAGGGTGATGCTCTGTATTTTTGTGCCATAGCGCCTTGCTACGAAGGAGTGACTGAGTTCGTGAAAGAGCAGAGTGGCGAAAAAAAGAATAGACGCAGTGGCGCCCAACAGGTACTTTAGCCATGTTGAAATATTCATGCCGCCAAAACCGATAATTATGCCCAGAGTTTTAATTCTAAAATCGTTAACCGCAAATATCCAGATAAAAAGTAGTAGTATTATAAGAAATGAGAGGTGTAGCTTTATAGGTATACCACTGATACTGCCAATTTTATAAGACCACTTCATTTTCTTTTACACCCCTTAATATCCTATAAGCCTTAACACTTTTAATCTTTTCTATTGCATCATCCTTACTCTGTGGTGCAATCCTGAACGAAACGTCTTTGAAGACTTCCACATAAATACCCCCCCAGTGCGGAACGTAAGAAAGAGGCGGAAGAGAAAAAAGAAGGGTACGTCAGAAGAGAGAGGACTTATACAAGCTATTACAGGTTAGTGCCCCTTCCGGCAGAAGTAGATGGGATAAGGCAGACGCAGCGTTTGAAAACGGTGTGCTTGAGATTTCGATGCCGAAAGTAAAGGCGATAGAGAAGAAGAAGATCAAAATTAAGTGAGTTTTTTAGAGACTGGGGAAAAGGTACCATACCTTTTCCTTATCTTTTATCTTTTTAATTAATAACAAAAGTTTATGTGTACCCTATATACATTCTTCCTGATGGCTTTCACCGCCATGTTCGTCATCGTTAATCCCATTGGGAATGTTATGGTCTTTCTCTCGTTGACCGAAGATAGAGGATTTGATGAAAAGAAGCGAATAGCAAAGAAGACAGCGATATTTGGAAGTCTCGTTCTGTTAATCTTTGCAATATTTGGTGACTTCATCCTCTCTTTCTTTCAGATTAATATCCATCCTCCTTACCTTCCTCATAACCGGGATTCTCTTCAGAATGTCTGAGCAAATTCATCGCGTGCTCGGCGTGACCGGAAGCAAGCATGGTGATCACAAGGCTGATGGGGCTTATCTTAGGTGCAATAGCAGTTCAATTCATTACGAAGGGATTGTGGGATATTTTTTTGGCACTACAACAGAGCGGTGTGGGATAAGATTATTTTATATACCCAAAATACGGTTAGAAAGGGTACTCTGAGCCGCAGAACCTGTCACTATCCCAGCAAAAAACAGGCTCATGCAAGCAAAGCCACCGGTATCTCTCTAATTTGCGGAACCGAAGACACAATAAGTATTATCCATGCAAGGTAAACCAGAGCAACAATGAAGTATCGAATAACTGCGTAAGTCGTCTCATCTACATTTAATTTCTTGCTTACCGCCTTAACTATAACTCGCCATAAACACGGTGTTATATTTTCTCAGGGTATTCCGCGTGAAGATAGTTAGCGATTATATTTTGACGATGTTCACTGTCAGGCTCATCTGAGTTTGCCAACACGTTTTTTTTTATTTTTGAGTTCCTCGTTTCGCTCTTTCTTGGATTGGTAATTGGGGTCGTTACAGGTCATCCACTTTTGTGCGTTCTTCAGTCGGATTTTATTCTTCTTGAGAAAACTTTTATTCCTTCGAGGTTGAACCGATCAATCCACCGCAACACATAATTCCTATCACGTTTCAGTTCTTCCATTATTTGCGACGCTCTTCTCGTGTGAGTTACCTAACAGGCACATGGGCAAAGAAAGGCAGTAAATCCTTTTTTTTGGCTACAAGCTCCACAGTAAGCCGGACATGGACTACGGGCTCATACGGGAGCTCGATACGACCACGGCATCGGTTCACGACAGCCAGGTTGACTTATCCAGAGAAGGAGAGGTCGTGTACCGAGACAAAGGATATCATGGAACTACCCCCAAAGGCTACTCCGCAATGATGAAACGACGTGCTTGGGATTGCCCATTGAGCATCATGGGTAAGTTGCGGAATATCAGAATCAGCAAAAAAAAAAAGCGAGCTCCGGGCGAGAGGCAATATGCAGTTATCAGAAGGGTTTTTCAATGCATCACACGTAATGGTAACCACGGTACGAAGGGTGAGCGTCGAAATGACATTTACTGCTTTTGGATTATTTCTAAGATTCTTAAAAGAAGGGTTAATCAAAATCCTCATGTGTCCATAATTTATTTTCTGTTTTCTCGTAACTTTTGCCTTTTCCACTGAGGTCAAGTGCAATCCTACTCTTTTATTACCGTCACATACACTTCTCTTCTTCTGGGACCGTCACACTCAACGAAAAAGATACTCTGCCATGTTCCGAGAGTCAAATCACCTCTTTCTATTGGTATCGTTACACTTGAGCCGAGCACAACAGCCCGAAGATGAGCATGCGCATTGTTGTCTATTTTATCGTGCAAATACCCTCTACCTTTTGGGATTAGCTCATTCAGAAGCGCTAAGATGTCACTCTTCAGCCCCGCTTCGTTTTCGTTTATTATGATTCCTGAAGTCGTATGTTTTGTGAATACCACACAGATTCCAGAATTAACGTTACCTCTTCTACTTTTGACGATTTCTTTTACTTTTCCAGTAATGTCAATAAGCTCGGTGCTTTGCCTCGTCTCTATTTCTATTGTTGCCATGTTAATTATTAAACTTTTTTGCAAGCAAAAACGTTTACTAAAAATCTAAGGTTCTCGTAAAAATCTGTGTAATCGTGGGGCATATAAAGTATAACTTCCTTCTATTTGAGACACAGATTTACACGGATTTACGCAGATTTATTTTAGTTTAACCGTGTTTGTTGATTCTTATCATCTGTGTTAATCTGCGTTAATCTGTGTCTATAATTTATTTTCTTGATCCCCTTTTTATTTTTTAATAAAAATCTGTGTAATCTTGTGTAATCTCGTGGTTTTTTTTATTTTCGCCGCTTTAAATTGCCGCCAGCCCATATTTTTCCGCTATTTCTATGAACGCCTCACTTAGATACTTTATCCTGCTCCAGCTCAACCCATACGTGTTAAGTTCCCACACCCTTGTCGAACCTGCGAATTGCCCTACAATTCCTCTACGTTTTAATTCATCGCTGAGAAAAAATCCTCTTCTCTTGTGTGTTTTCGCAATTCTATCGAAACTATCACGCGTATCAACTTTTGAAAGCGTATGCTTACGAGGATATTCACTCGATATTTTATTACCATTGATTCGCAAGAATTCACGGATAAAATAATTTGATTTCTCCACCTCTTCTTTCCATCGCTTCACCCGCTCTTTCACGCGTGGAAAAGAAGCCATCATGGATAGCAAAGTCCCGCCCATCAATGTGCAGCCCAGCATCTCCGACTCTTTATGCTTGAAGCTTCTTCCTGTAACATCTCCAACAATTTCACTGCCTCTGAATACCTTGGGTGCCCATTCGTCAGTGGTGGCGAGAACGCCCGAAGGTGCAACCGCAGCCATTCCTTTATGCCCGGAACCCACAACAAAGTCAGCACCTATTTTTTTACCGTCCACCGGCACCATGCCCACGGAATAAGCGCCATTGTATAAAAAGGGGATGTCATATGCCTTCGCAACCTTTCCCACGCCATACACGTCGTGTTCGTTTCCGAACCGGTGATCAAAATGCTCGATGATAATTAGTTTCGGTAGTCTTCCCAGTTCCTCATTCACGTTCTCTATTTTTTCTGCTACTGCATCACCGGTAATTATGTTCTTCTCACCAGAGGGCACTTCTTTAATTACGCCGCTGACGTTCTCTACTGCTAAGAATTCCGTGTAATGCGCCAAATCAGAAACTATCACGACATCGCCTTTATCAAGCAGCGACGAAGCAACAGCCTGGAAACCCCGTCTCGCACCCGGTACAACCCTTGCTTCATCCATACCCACGAAATCAGCTAATTCCGCATGAAATTTATCCACCGGTGGTTTTCTAATCTTATCAAGCCTGCCCTCCAGACACTTATCGCAGACGGAATATCCATCACCGTAAGCAATAAGTGCTTTTCTCGCTTCTGCCGTTAATCGCCCACCCGGTTGAATAGCATTAATGTTTATGAACTCTTCCTCTCTCGTCCTTAATTCAATCTTGTCCTCAACGTATTTGATTGGGCTGCCTTTACCTTCTTTTAATTCTCTTATAATAGTCTCTACATGGGCTATGCCGTCCAAGAGTTGTGCTTCTTCGTTCTCGTTGAGTCCTGTGGGTAGTGCTTGCCTGAATATTTCTCGCAGGTCTTCAAGTGCAAACAACGCTTCGTATATTTTTCTCGCTCTTATGTTCATCTCCAATCATCCTCAACTTTTACTTTTAAAATGTGTGGAGGAAAATCCTCCTTTGTTAAGACATAATTATTTATTTTGTCCTCGCTGATCAAACCATCTTCAATAAACCATTTCAGAATTTCTTTTTGTTTTTTAATAACACCCTCAAAATTCCACTTTACATCATTTTTTAGAGACTTAAAGAAACCCCCAACCGCTATTTTTCTATCTCCAGTTACGTTCAGTCTATCCTTTATTAGCAAATTAATGAATCTATTATCGCTATTAACAATAGTGAATTTGTAGTGTGAAAACTCAATAAATCGAGTGGTTTTGTAGTTTTTGAACCTTGCTAATTTCCAAGCTTTTGGGATAATTCCCTTGAGTTCATTTGATCTTTCCATATTAACGAAAAAAGTAAAGCTATGTGAGTTAACATCATCAAATAAACATTCTACAAATAGATATCCAGGATATTCTGGCAGCAGCAAGTACAACTCATTTTGTGTAAATCCTGAGCAGCCAGAGATAATTTGTTTTATATGGTCTTCATCATAGTCCTTAACATCATATAAGACGGTAACAGGTCTTCCGTCCTTTAAAATCGCATCATGCCTTAGGTACTTAGACTCACCTTTAGAAAAGCACTTAAAGTAATAAAACCTCCTAATCAAATTTAAAAACTCATCAGATAACTCGTTTTTCCCCTTCATTCTGCTGATATCCTCATAGCTCAAATAATCGTCAAAAAAGCGGTTAATAAAACTAACAGGGTCGATACTAGCTTTCTTTGCTTTCTGTTCAACTAGGTTAAAAAAGTCTTCAAAATCATTAATTAGCTTTTTTTCTAAGCGCTGCACAAATTTTTTGAACGTATCATTCCGAACAATATCGTTTCTTGCTACGTTAAGATCCAACGCATTTCTTTTCAAATTTAAATCAATAAATAAAAAACCACGTCTTTTTTCTAACCATTCAGGTAGAATATCTAAAATATCATCTACGAATATTCCTTCATTAGATACAAAAACCACGTCTTCTATCCCTCTTATATGGCTAATTGGCTTTAAGCCTAACTCCTCATCTTTCTCAAGTAATATAGCAACCACACCCTCAACGTATTCATCATCTATCTTAATAGAGTGAAAGTCATATCGGGAGGAATATTCTGATACTGGTTCTGGTAGTAGTGGCCATCTATATTCTTCTCTTTCCTTCTCCAACCACCTTCTCCTTTTTTCTATCATGACATCTACGCTTGGTTTAAATTCCTGATTCCCAATGATACGTTCTTCCCCATTCGGAAGTATCACTTTAACAGGAAATTCTAAGTGAGTCACATAATATCTAATCTCTTTTTCAAGGTCAATTTCCCCCTTGTCTATACTCTCTTTCAGAAAAAGTGTTACTTTAGTACCCATTTCAGCTTTTTCTCCCTCTCTTACGAAGAAATATCCCGAAACATCGTCAATTTCTATCAATAGTGGCTTGCTATCATCAGTTTTTGTCTCAACTATAATTTTATCTGCCATCATGAAACAAGATAATACTCCTACTCCAAGTTCGCTAACAGGTGTGAAACGGGGCTCTTTCTCAAAGAATTCTTCTGACCTGTAAAAACTTTCACCTATTTTTGTGAAGTACCTTTCAACGATATCTTCATCCATACCCATTCCATTATCAGTTACGATAATTTTATCCCTGTTTGGAGTTAATTCGAAGACTATTTCTGGCTTGCATTCTAAGCCATGCTTGTGAAGTAAATCACTCCTCATTCTACATGCGTCTACTGAATTCTTGAGTAATTCACGTAAGCATTCCTCCTTGCGTTTGTAAAGTCTTTCACCCATCAAAAGATTGACTATTTCTCTTTCTCGAAGTGTGAATTTGAAATCATAAGGCTTATACCCTATAGCCTCAATGTCCATTGTAAATTTTCTTAGCAAATCTTTTCTAAAGTCCCTATATTGATATAGACAATAGGGCAAATCTTCTAATTCATTCGTAATGCGAGTTTCTAACCTTTTCAAAGCTCGATGAATCTTTGGATTTTTACAGGTAACAGAAGCCTTTATTAATGAAGAATCTTCTGAGCTTGGTACTACACCAGCTACAGATAAATGCTTCTCCCATTCCTCTTTGCTGATAGGCTCCTTCGGTTGAATAAGTTCATAAATTATTGCAGGTGCGCGCTCAAATGTAAGATCCAATTCGTCAGCAATTCTTAGGAAAGCAGCCATTAAAGGGATGTTTATAGAAAAGTTCTTATAACCACTATCCGGTTTAAAAAGATTCCTCTCATGTAGGTTTTCCTTTCTATGTCCTCTACAAATTCTTCCAATAATCGAAGCTTGATGCTCGTCTTCTATCGAAAGATTCTTAAAATGTTTCACAATAAACTCTTCCGATCTCAGATGATGGTTTTCTCGGATAGATTTCCTAATTATTTCTTCATCAGCAACCTCAGGATTCCTCCTCTTTTCATTCTCGCTAAATTCTTTAAAATCCTCTTCTTTAATGAATTCTGGAAAGTTAACCATTCCAATATCATGAAGATATGCACTGGCTATAAGGAAGTAAATTTCGTATTCATTCAGATTCGCCTTTAAGGCATCGGGGATAACTAAATTCAAGTTTCTGATCACTTCTTTAGAGTGTCTAATGTCATGAATTGTGTATTCAGGGAAAGTCTCAACAATCCTTGATAACAAAGGTTCTGCCTTTTCCTCTATTCTTTTTAAATTATGAAAAAGACTTTCTCCAACAGGTTTGCCCTTTAGAACCTCTTCTAAACTGCTATTTAACATGCTTTACACCTTAATTTGATTTAGTACTTTGTTTGTTAAAAGACTATTATAAAGATTACCCTAACTGATGGAGTTCATACCAATCCAAATAATTGGGAGCTATAAAAAATTTAAGAAACAAAGAACATTTGTTCACTAAAACGTGTGATGAAACTTAAAATTCCATATTTCAGGCAAGAGAAATGGTTCACATGTGGTCCCGCGTGTTTACGCATGCTCCTCGCTTTTATCGGCATTGATGCTTCAGAAGATGAGATAGAAAAATTTTAAATGCTTGGGGTATATTTAAAAATTGGATGGTAACATGCAAACAGAAATATTAGAATCAGCGAGAGAATATCTGATAGAGAATTTTGGGAATCTGGTATCTGCGGGAGAAATATATTTTGACAAAAGAAAAAATACGTGGAATGTAAAAATCATCGCAAAAACGCCAAAAGGGACTCTGCCAGTGGGTGAAATCCTTCTTGATTCTAAAGGAAACATAATTGAAGTCCCTACTAAAGAAACTTTGCTAAACGTCTTAAAAATGAGGCTGACGGAGGAAGAGGGAATAATAATAAAGGTTCATGCAAAAGACCTTTCGAAAATAACAAAGGTGATTAAAGACATTCACGCGCTCTAAACATCTTACCACGGCTCTGGCTGCTTACCAAAAAAAAACGGTGAGGATTGACTCATACGACTTCGGCAGGATAGTCGTGGATGGAAAAGCATATTGAGTTAGTAGTCGCAGAGAAGCAGGAGGTGCTAATTGTAGGCACTGGGAACTATGGACTCAGGGAAGTTTTGCCAGAAACGGAAAAATATATCGAATCAAAAGGAATAGAGTTAACCGTCGAGCCAACAGACAAAACTTGCGAAATATACAACAAAATATCAGAAGATAAAAAAGCTGTGGCTGCTTTTACCCTCTTTTAATTCGTTTATGATAGATTCTGTATGGGCGATGCAATTTAAAAATTGCTCTTCTTCGTTCTCGCCAAGTCCTGTGGGTAATGCATGCCGGAATATTTCTCGCAGGTCTTCGAGTGCAAACAACGCTTCGTATATTTTTCGTGTTCTTATGTCCATTTCATCCTGTCCCCTTTACCAACTTCAAACAAACAGGCTAATTTTTCCCGTAAAGAGTTTTTTACCAAGGTCTGCTACTCAAGAGGCTTTTCAATCCCTCTGTATGGCATGGCAATCGTGGAGAAAGGTTTCATAACTATATATGGACTACACAGTAAAAAACAAGAATAAAAAGGATAACCTTTTGTTTTTGTAACGACCAATGAACTGATGGGTTTTTTAAGGTTGTAGCCTACACAACGATGAAACTCAGGTTATACCACTCACACTCCTTTCGTTCGATGATATATATTTACTATTTATAGCAAACGCATTTAAACTTTTTCTATTTCCTTCTTTGTCAACACTTGCTTCAGGTCGAGTAAGAAGATGAGCCGGTTCTTAACCTTGCCCACACCTCCCAGATACTCCTCAGAAATCTCTGTTGTAACCATCTCAGGCGTTGCCTCAATATCAGATACAGGGATTCTCAATACCTCTATTGCAGCATCAACAAGTATGCCAACAGGCTTGTCCTCAAGCTCTGCTATAATTATCCTTGAATCCGCATCTATCTCCTTAGGCTCAAACCCAAACCTTTTCCTGAGGTTTATGACTGTTACCAAGCTGCCCCTGAGATTTATTACCCCCTCAATAAAATCGGCGGAGCGAGGAACCCTTGTAATTGTCGTTATCTTTGCAATCTCCCTTATGTTCATCACATCCACGCCGAACTCCTCATCTCCAAGTCTGAAGATTACATAAGGTTTTGTTTCTTCTGGCATGTATCATCCCCTCCTTATTTATTTCCTCGCAGCACTTTTTTTTGCCGCTTTAACCTCTGATTCACCAATAAGTTTGAACATTGCTACTGCATCCTGGAGTTCTGCGGCAATGCCTACCAGCTCCTGACCTGAAGTTGTGAGCTGTTCCATAGCGGAGGTTAGTTCCTGGGCAGATGCTGAGGATTCTTCAGAGCCCGATGCTGTTTCCTCAGCAATCGTGGATATCCCCTCCACCATCCTTACAACAGATTCAATGCTTGTTTTCTGCCGGGTTGCTGCTTCTGAAATCGCCCGGGCTACATTTGATGTCTGCTTCATTGTAAATGTGATGTTATCAAAAGCCACTGAAGATTTATCTGTTGCTTCCCTGCCTGCTGTCACACTTTCTGTCATTGTTTTCGCCGCCTCTGAAGCAGATACGGTTTCCTCCTGTACAGACATCACAAGTTCTGCAATCTCACCTGCGGATTTTCTGCTGTTCTCTGCAAGCTTGCGTACTTCCTCTGCAACCACGGCGAACCCCCTGCCTGCCTCACCAGCCCTTGCAGCCTCTATTGCGGCATTCAATGCAAGCAGGTTTGTCTGGGATGCAATATCTGTGATAACATCCAGTGTCTTACCTATCTCCTCAGCTCTCTGCGTCATGGTCTCAACCGTTTTTGATGTTTTCTCTGCTACCTCTGATATTCTCTGCATGCTTTCGGCAACCTCACCCGCTCTTTTAAGACCTGTCTGGGCACTCGCATCCGCAGCAGATGCTGCTTTGTTCACCTCATCCCCCCTGTCTGATACCTCGGTAGCAGCCTTTGAAATCTGCTCAACAGACCTGGATGCCGCATCTGTCTTCTCTGCCTGATCCTGTGCACCCTTTGCTATCTGCTGCACTGATGCTGCTACCTGCGTTGCGGATGTGCTCATCTCGGTACCTGAGGCTGCAATACCCTGAGCGGATGAGGCAACAGTATTGGCGGAATCCCTCACCTGGATAACAAGGACGTTGAGGCTATCAACCATGCTGTTGATCGTCTCCTTGAGCTGCAATATATCTCCTTTTGCATCCACCGTGACTTTTTGTGTGAGGTCTCCATCGGCTAATGCGGTGGCTACCTTCGCAATATCTCTAACTTGATCTCTCAGGTTTGCAGACAGCATGTTCACATTATCAGTCAGCTCCTTCCAGGTCCCCGCAATACCCGGCACTTCTCCCTGCGCACCAAGTTTTCCTTCTACTCCTACTTCCCTTGTTACTCTTGATACTTCACCGCCAATTAGATTGACTTTTTCAACCATGCGGTTAATCGTCTCCTTTAGCTGCAATATATCTCCTTTTGCATCCACCGTGACTTTTTGTGTAAGGTCTCCATCGGCTAATGCGATGGCTACCTTTGCAATATCTCTAACCTGAATTC
>QBUL01000149.1 GCA_013180605.1 Candidatus Methanophagaceae archaeon GoMg1
GAGAACGCAGAGGCACCAAAAAACATAAGCAACGATTGAAACAGTCTTAAAACTCGGGGGGTCTCTGCGCTCTCGGCGGTGATAAATCACTTGACTTTTAGACTGTGCCAGCTAATGTAAAAAACCACGAGATTTCACGAGATGAAAAGGTCATGGGAAAGAGATGGTCACGTTCTTTGGCGTGGCAAATGCCTTGCACAGGATTTTTACGAGGACAAGATGACAAGGGAGATAGTGGAGGTTGCGGCGGAAGATATTAATAAACTGATAACGAAATTAAAAATATTTTATAAAAGGTAAAGTCCAGATGGTTGGATTCAGGACTTTTATCAAGAATGCTGCGGATTCTTTTGGTCTAAAAGGATTTGCAGAGAATTTACCGGATGGGGATGTTAAAATAGTTTGCGAGGGCGAAAAAGATAAAATAACCGAATTTATTGACTACATCAAGCAGAATACGCCGTCTTTTGCAGCTATTGAAAATATAACAATGGAATACGAATCTTATAGAGGTGAGTTCACCACATTCGAAAGAAGAGGAACAGACGTTCCGAGGGAAGAAGGAGAAATATTAACGGTATTGAAAAGCTTTGATGCTAAGGCGGAGAAGATGGTTGTCATTCTCAGCGCGATGAATGAAAAGCTTGGCAGAATAGATGAGAGGCAAGATAAGACAGTAGAGATTTTGGAGGACGTGAAGGAGGATACATCGGCAATGCGGGAGAAGCAGGATAAAACGCTAGAGAAGCAGGATAGAACAATAGGGATTTTAGAGGACATGAGGGCGGACATGGGAGAAATAACAAATGCTTTGACATTTTTAAAGGAGATTCATCGTGAAACAGTAGAGCTGAGAGAGAAATACGAATTGTTGAGCAGGGATGTTGAAGCGATAAAGATGAAGATGGGGGTATAAAAAAGAGAGTAACTTTTATATACCCATTTCCTTTTATCATCAATTATGCCTCAAATACAAATACAAAGGGAAAGAAAAAGGGATATGCAGAAAAAGGCATTTGTAGTAGCGGCGATATGCATCTACATGTTTGCATTTTCATTCGCATTCGTAACGCCAGTTAGTGGAGCGTTCTCTTCTGTTATTATAACAGATGTGAAACCAACAGAGTTCCATCCCGGAGAGACAAAAGAAGTTGTTTTGACCGTGAAGAACAACGGGGGTAGAGATGCGAGGGATGTCAGGTTAGAGTTTAAAGGCACAGAATCCGTATCACTCGTTGGACCCACGGTAGCTCAGATAAACACGTTGAATTCATGGTGTGAGAAGGAGGTAAAAATCACTGTTCATGTGGAAGAAGGTACCCCCAATGGTGTTTATTCCATACCCATCAAATGTTCATGGTATGAATATTATTTTGATCCTGTCGAGGGGTATGTATCTAAGCCGAATACTATTAGTTATGTTCCCGGAGTTGGCTATGCCACAACTGAGCCAGTGACATTAGGGATTTCTTTCGATGTAAAAGGAGATGTGATAATAAATGTTGGGTCAGTATACACGGAGCCTACACACGTAAGACCTGGAGACGAGGATGTTAGAGTAATAGTAGCAATAGAGAACAGTGGCGAGGCAGATGCGAAGGATGTTGAGGCAAGGATGATTTGCAATGAACAATTCGCGCCCTCCTGGTCTGGAACAGATCGTGTATATCTAGGAAGGCTAAACTCTGGCATCAGATTCACAGGGGTGACTTTCCATGTTGACGTCGCAGATAATGTAGATGCAGGTGCGTATAGCATCCCGCTGGTGATAAGGTTTAAAGATACGGAGAACGTGGAATACCAGGGGGTAAGGAGTGTAGATGTATTAGTGGAGCGAAAGCCGGAATTAGAGATAGCTTCTTCTTATACCGAGCCCACGAACATAAGCGCAGGAGATCACGTTATTCTGCATGTAAGGGTGCGGAATGTAGGGTCTGAGGAAGCGGAATCTGTTAGCGTTAGGGTAACAGGAGAAGCAGATGTGCCTTTTGATTACGATGTGACGAGCGATCACGTGGGTAATTTGAAGGTGAATGAGACAGGCGATGCGATATTGGAGTTCGATGTGGATGAAGATGCACCGAAGAAAATATATCAGCAGGGTCTGGAGATAAGGTGCACTGGAGACCGCGACTTAGGAGATGATAGGGTATATACCTTCAATAAGGAAATTCGGTTAGAAGTGACATCAAGCAGCTCAGGAAGTTCTTCTATTCCGGGATTTGAGGCTTTATTCTCTTTTCTCGTTCTTCTTCTCGTTTTCTTTTTTATCGAACTAAGAAAAAAGGAGAAAGAAAGATGAAAGCAAAAAATGAGGGTAAGCTTAACCACGTAAGGGGACTTGTAAGCGTTGTTGAGAAGGGGCGATTTTAGAAAAAGAGACAAGAACGGATAGGATGAAATAATGCGGTATTATAAGAAGATAATCATAGCGGCACTGATAATAGCGGTGTTTTTAGGTTTAGGCTATGGCGTGACCGAGCTGCTTTCTCAAAGTAGCATGAGGAAGGGGATACCAAAGGATTTACCTGCTTTTGTTTTGCAAGAGAGAGTAGCGAGCAAATTCGGCGGAGAAGAAACGATATTTATAGCAGTTTGCCTGGACGAGGAAACCACCGCGGAAGATATACCAAGGGATATAAGGGATCCAAAAGTGGTAGAATCGGTAGTTGAATTGCACAAACGGCTTGAGAATGAAACATCTATTGAAAGAGTTCAGTCAATTGCTCCACCATTTAAAGAAGTGGTACCAGATGATTTGGAAAGAGTGGGAAAAGTTTTATCTGGAAATTTCACATCGTCACAGTTAGAAGGATTTATTAACCGGGATCTCAGCATTATGCTGTTAAGAGTTAGTCCAATAGCAGGATTAAGTGGAGAGGAGGTGGAGAAAGTAACTGAAATAATACAGGATGATATAGATTCTATTACAAAGCCAGCAGGTGTGAAATACAGAATAACGGGTGTTGATCCTCAGACATCTAAAATGATAGAGGATCAATTTCCGGGCAGCTTGCGCAAGTTAACCATAGTAGTGGAAACAAAGCCAAGATATGCGAATTCAGAAGAGATAAGGGATATCCGCGACCCAGAGGTGTTGAGATACGTTGATTTGCTCGCCGTGAGAGCAAAGCTTGTTCATGGTGTAGTGAGTGCTGAGAGTGCCGCGGATGTTATGAAAGAAGCGAATGACGGTCAAATACCAAATTCGCTGCGAAGTGTCATGGCGCTCTTGGAAAGGATAGAGAAAGATAAAATCACGGAGCAAAGGATAAGCAATTATATTAGCGAAGACTACTCAATGACACTGGTAAGGCTGAACATATTAGAGGATGTGGATGCGGAGGAGATAGTAGAAGAGTTAAAGGAAGTAATAAATATAGATACCCCCCCGGGTATATCTGTGGACATTACTGGCGGTCCGGTGATAGAGGTGACGATGAAAGAGCTCGCATAGTCAACAGTCGGAAGGAATAAAGGTAATGAATGAATGGGTTGCCCTTTACAATCCTTCTAATGAAAGTGTGGATAGAGGGAATTGGATTTTAGAAACAGCGGATGGCGAAAGGGAAACTATCCCTGAAGGCACTACCCTTTACCCCTTCGCTTATTATGTTTTGGCGTTTAGGAATTAGAGAAGGGAGAGCTATGGAGCGGATACGTCAAGAACGTAGTTGACGGCGATACGACTGATGTCCGTTTCAACATTTACGGTGTCCAAAGGGTAAGATTAGTGGGTGTTAATACGCCTGAGATACGCGAAGAAGGATATGAAAAAGCGAAGGAGTTCGTAAACAAGACTTGCTGGGGCGAAGAGGTTAAGCTCGATGTATATGACAGAGAGCAATATGACCCACATTATAGGATATTGGCGGTAAAAATAGAAAAATTTATATACCCCTTCACTTTTAGAATTTTTAAAGGTGAAAAAATGTTATTTGAGATACTTGCGTTTATTATTGGACTGATATACGGATACGTGAAACCTGGAAAGGAAAAGCGATGGGAACTTTTCAAAAAGGGAATTATGTATGGTATTATTCTTGGGATAATCTTTGGTTTTATCGGGCTTTTTATTGGTGGACTGATATACTCAGCAGCGACTGCAATCGGGATGTTCATAACAGTAATAATCCTTGTGGTCATGTTCCTAATAGGCACGTTCATCGGGGACATATTAGAAGTCGCAATTAAAAAATAGGCTTTTAGGGGATAGTTCCGAGTTAAAAGATGTTTCTTATCCAAGAAATAACATTGGCATTAATCGCAGGAGTTATAGAGGATTGGAAGTTGGTAAAGAAAGTATCTTAAAAGTTTCATTCCAAGACGGGCTTCCATACAGGCGATATAAGCTAATTATTATTGCCTGCCCAACATTTGTTTGGACTATTTGGCGTGTATGTGAATAACTGTGGCTATCCACCATTGCTATATCCTTTTGTTGAAGGTCGAAACTTCCAATCAGAATCTGAATCGGTATCCTTTCCATTTGGATACCTTTGCCTTGTGCGGTCATCGTTATAGTCATCGTATAGCAGAGGTGTTCTATCTATCTCAGTACCATCAGCGTTTCGCAAGATAACCGATTCATAATTTTCGTTATCTAACCAACGTGAGTATTCAAATACATAATAGTCATTTGCCCTTATGGCTCCTGAGAGTGTAACTGTATGCGTCTTCGTTCCACCAGTCGTAGATAGCGTCCAACCACTCAGAGCTACGGAACTTGAAGTTGGATTATAAAGTTCGACCCACTCCATTGTAGTCGAAAACCTATCATCTCCTGGAGGATTCAGCTCAACCTCGTTAATTACAATTGATGTGGGTCGAGTCACTCGAGTCGCTGGAGTCAATGTTGCATTTACGTAAGATGTTTGTTTTTTCGCCAGCCTTAGCATTTACACTTGTTGGCATCGCTGGTGTGTGAGCAGGTGCTAATGCAGGTATTGAGATAGTTGTCGATTGGACTTCCGGAGACCATAAGCAACCCACTTGCTTTTCTATGGCTTCCTGCTCAGCATCTGCAATAATGCGTTGATATTTAGTATCAGTAATATCCTTTTCTAAATCTACTTCTTTATGCAGTATCCTGCTTTTCAAGTATTCCTTTGCTTCGGTGTAACATTTTTCATCTCTTTCTGGTGCATCAATGCCTATAAGTCGCACCTGCAGTCCTCCTTCAACTGTGATCGTATCGCCATCTACTACTTGCGTTACTAAAACATCTGGATATTACTTTTTATACATAACTACTTACCAACGTATATTATTTGATGGCTTTTAGTATGCTAATAGAACTATTGGTCACCCATCCACAGATAAAATTTGTAAATCCGCTCAAAAAATCTATCGTTAGATGAAATCATCATCTGCCAAATCGGTTCTAAATTTCGCATAGATTGGGTAGTGATCAGAAACATTAACAAACCATGTTTTCATCACTAATTCCATATTCGGTATCAAAATAGAAAACCGCGGCACTACCATTTACATACTCGTGATTTAATGTGGCATTCATCATAACCATTCTGTCGTAAGTCCAATCGGTCCTAACCATAGTATCCATCTCATTGGTGATAACCCAACGAAATTTAGGAGCTTTAAATAGATTCGTATTCGTATCTTCATCAAAATAGTCACCATCAGCATTAAAGTCGCCCAAAACAATAATGTCCGTTTCGTGGGGATTCATAGCTAAAATTGAATCTACAACATCCGTAAGATGGCTTATTTCGGAATATGTCATCCTACCTTTAGGATCCGGTTTAGTATGAATTCCAACCAGGGTAAAGTCAAAATTTCCACCTCTGAAAGAGGCGATATATGGCTCTCTATGGAACGGGTCAGTACCTGCGGGTTCTGGATAGGTGTAAGGCGTGTCGGTCAGTTCAACAGTCTGTGTGTTGTAAATGTAAGCATACTGTTCTTTACTGGTAGTGCGCCCTAACCGTTCACTCACAACATAATCATACTCTGAGTTGTCGGAGTTCACGGTATTGACCAGTTCCGGAAGTGCAGTTTGAGATTTATCTCTGATTTCTTGTATAGCAATGACATCATAGGTACGAATAATTTTTCCAAGCACATCCATGACTTCAGGCTTGGACGCTTTGCTTTTTCCGAATACCTGTATGTTGAATGCACCAATCCAGAGTGTTCCCTCATCATGAGTTAGTCTTATTGCAGGTATCCCGTATTTATATCTTTTTCCATTTGCATCTACGAACTCTGTGCAGTTTATCCATCCATTTGCCGTTTGTAGAGCAGGAGTATGATGAATCAGAGAATAGGAACCTGTACGGATGGTGTAGTTGTATTCATGGTCTTCTATTAGCGTGAGATAATGAGCACCTGTTACGTTATGGATTGTTATATTAGGATAGTCGCCATGGTATCCGTTCCATGTCCCGTTTGCTATTAAATTGTCGCTTTCATAGAACTCGATGGACTCGGTATGCCCTCCCGTTCCAGAGCATGGATAAGTGCAAAGTTTGGATACAGTAAGGGTTTGATTTGGCGTAATCGTTCCTTTATGCGTGCCGAAGATGCTTGGGTAAGTGCCGGGACCTGTGTCAAAAATATGAGATACCGATGTCTCTGTTGTGAAAGTCATATCGGATCCGTAATCGGTTCCTACACCGCTTGATGCTACTGCTCTGAAGTGGTAAGTGGTATCATCATCCAAGTCCGATATACTCGCACTAAATGAGCCTGCTAATAATTTTGACTGTTCAGGTGTGGAATAGCCATAAGAAGTGTTTTTTCCGTATTCAAACCATACTTGGCAACTAATGGAACCGGGGTGGCTTTTCCATGTGGGCGCTCCTGTTGAATCAAGGTGCCCGTTTAGCGTTGCTGATGTAGTATCAACGATGGATGTAGCACGGGTAGTCACCCCGGGACGAGTGTAATCGCTACACACCGCCCAATAGGGGTCACATTTATCTGTGAGAAGACGCCCATCACCGCAGCGATGGCCGACACCGTCATGCCAACACCTGTAATCAACAACACCCTTATGCCCGGCGCAACATCCGCTCCCCGGTCCTCCTGCTCCTACATCTTCAATTGCCGCAAAGAAAAGCAACGAGGCGAGTATTAAAGCAACCAAAGCAGTTAGTTTTAATTTCACGAATTTTTGATTGTGATCAATCATAATGGTTGTTCATAAGATTGACCATAAGCATATATAAATATTTCGAAAAATATCTCTTAACGATATATATTTAATATGTGTCACAACAAAATGCAATTAACATGGATGAGATTGAAACCAATATCTTAAGATACCTCATAAAAGAGGATTGGCCCGTTACAACAGAAATGGTTGCTAAAGAAGTAGATGTAGCATGGAATACTGCTCAAGTTCATCTGTGGAAGTTAGTAAGTCAAGGTTTAGTCAAAGGAAAAAGAGTAGGCAGGCAGAACCAGTGGATGGCCACTGACGGAGGTAAAAAACTTTTAATGCGGTCTCCTTGAACGAAATACTGCTTTAGAAAAGAGAAATAGAAGGGGCATCTAAGTTTCTTCTACAAAAAGTATTAGATAAAATCTTAGAGAGATTAATTTAGCATTTAGGTTAGTGAGTTGTGAAGAGGCAGTGTTAAATTGAACCAGTGGATGATATAACTTCCTTCTTTTTTCATCTTTGCTTTTAGGTGTACTTTCTCAAAAAGAAAGATTTAAGTTATCCGCTATATTTGTTATAATTAATGGGAAAGTTACCTCATGGCAGCAAAAAACGAGAGAAAGTTAGTTAGAGGTCTTAAAATATGTTGACCAAGAAGGTGAAGTCACATCAGACCAGCTTGCGGATACTTTTGGTATGGAAATCCACAATGCGAGAGTGCAGTTAAAACGATACTATAAGATGGATTTACTTTACAGAAGGAAGAATCTCGTGGTTAGCTAAACAAATGCTTTTATTTTTTCCACTCTTGATCTTACTTTGTACTCACTACAACATATCGCTTTTTAAATCTCCCCGTTTTTCGTCATATAAATACTCATCTCGTGCTCATCTATCGCCGGCAACTTTATTATTTATCCTTCATTTATATTTTATCTTTCTCCATCTTATCTAATATTAAAAATATGTTTCTCGAATTCGAAAAAGAAGTAGAGCACGTGCTGAAGGAAGCACTGGAAAAAGCGTCTTATGAATATAAGGAGTTGAAAGCAGGATTAGATTTAGAAGAGAGTGAACATGCGGATATCGCATCCCGAGTTGCTTTCTCGTTAGCTCGTGCTTACAAACAGCCGCCGAAAATCATTGCAGCGGATATTGTAAATAGGCTTGAGATACCTGCTGAAAATACGTTAATATCGAATGCAGTTGCAGCCGGTCCCTACATCAACTTCTATGCGAACGATTTCTTCTTGCATAAGACTTTGCAGCGGATAAAAGAGCGAATAAGGGCAGGAGAGAAGAAAGGTAAGATTATAATTGAGCATACGTCTGCGAATACTGATGGGCCACTCCACATAGGACATCTCAGAAACGCTATTATTGGCGACGTGCTGGTGCGGGTGTTAAAGCGTGCTGGGTTCGATGTGGAAACGCATTATTACGTGAATGACATGGGGAGGCAAATAGGAGTAGTGGTGTGGGGTGCGGAAAGAATTGCTTTCGATGAAACTAAAAAAGCCGACCATGCCGTTGCTGACGTTTACATCGCAGCGAACAGGATGGTAGAGGAGAACAGCGATTTTTTGAAAGGTGTGGAGGAGTTAATGAGGAAATACGAGGCAGGAGATGAAGCAGTAGTAAAGAAATATAAAGCAGTAGTGAAGAAATGTCTATCAGGAATTCAGGCATCTTTGCAAAGGTTAAATATTCAGCATGATTTGTTTGTTTGGGAAAGTGAATTTGTAAGAGGAGGAGCAGTGAAAGACGTAATAGAAAAGTTAAAGCAAAGGGGGAATATTAAGTTTGACGGTTCTGCTATTTTACTGAAACTGGAGGGAATAGAAAAGGAGCTAGTAATACAAAGGACTGATGGAACTTCGCTTTATACCGCGAGAGACCTCGCTTATCACAGATGGAAAAGCAATAGATGCGATAGGGTGATAGACGTGTTCGGGAAAGACCACGAGTTGGTGTCGCAGCAATTGACAAAAGCGCTTCACATATTGGGAGTGAAGGCGCCGGAATTTGTTATTTTCGAATTCGTTTCGCTGCCAACCGGTTCTTTATCCACTCGTGCAGGTAGATATATCTCTGCGGACGAACTAATAGAAAAAATCAATGCGAGGGCGTATGAAGAAGTGGATAAGAGAAGGGGCGATTTGGACGAAGTAAAGAAGCGGGAGATTGCACGCGAGGTGGGTATAGGCGCATTAAGATACGACATGGTGAAAGTATCGCCTGATAAGCACATCACATTTGATTTTAAAGATGCGCTGGACATAGAGAAGAAAGGTGCTCCGTTCATTCAGTATTCGCATGCACGTGCCTGCAGCATATTAAGAACTGCGGAGGCAAGAGGTTTTAGCGTGCTGGATTACGATGCACCGGTATCGCGGTTAACGGAACGTAGCGAAAAGGAGCTGATAAAGAAGTTGTCAAAGCTTGAATATGTCGTAGAAGAGGCGGCTACAGCGTTAAAGCCGTATCTGCTCGCTAAATATGCACGAGAGCTTGCTGAAAGTTTCAACTTGTTTTATAAATATTGTCCTGTATTGAATGCGGAGGACGAACAGAGAAAACCGAGGTTGGTTCTCGTGGACGCGGCAAAAACGGTTTTAAGCGATGTTTTGCATCTGCTGGGTGCGGAAGCGCCGGAGGAGATGTAAAAACACTTTCTTTCTACGAGAAAGAACCTGTGCTAAGAAAGAAAGGTTTTGCTTACGCAAAAACGTTTGAGGAAAAAGAAGTTCTTTTGGTAAAGCTTTTCTATAAGCCCATACAGGGCTTGCGGGGTAGTGGGATGGAACCCCACATAAGAAAAGGTTTGTGCTAAAAGAAAAACTATTTAATCAATGTTTTGTTTTAAAAAAAAATAGGAGGGAAAAAAGAAAAAGATGAAAAATGAATGGAGAAATTTTGGAATGGCATTGGTATTTGCTGTTTTATTCGTAACGCTGGCATTCGTAAGCCTTGGATGCGCTTCCGCAGCTACAATTTACGTGCCCGATAACTATGCAAAGATTCAACAAGCAGTGGATAATTCAACTGCCAACGAGATCATCATCGTGCGTGACGGCACGTACAACGAAAACGTGGATGTGAACGTGAATCATTTAACCATAAAATCAGAGAACGGTTCTGCTTCAACGACTGTTCAGGCGGCAGATTCAAACGACCATGTCTTTGAGGTGACCGCTGACTATGTAAACATCACGGGATTTACGGTGCAAAATGCCAACGGCTCAAAAAAGGCTGGAATATACCTTACCGGTGTGGAACAATGCAACATCTCAAATAATGTCGCCTCGAGCAACTACTTAGGCATCTATTTGATTTCTTCGAGCAACAACACGCTCACGAATAACACTGCATTCAACAATAGCTACAAGGGCATTTGGCTGTTTTATTCAAGCAGTAACATGCTGACAAGCAATTCTGCATCGAACAACAACCGGGGTATCTACTTGCGATTTTCGAACAATAACATGCTGAAAGACAACACAATGTCCGGAAACACCTACAACTTTGATGTTTATGGCTCTCGTCTTCCTCATTATATCCAGAACATAGACACGAGCAACAAGGTAGAGGAAAAATCAGTCTATTATTGGATTGATCGGCAAAATCAGCAGGTACCAGACAATGCAGGTTTCGTGGGGGTTGTAAACTCTACGAATATAACGGTAAAAGATTTGACATTAACAAACAACAGTCAAGGAGTGCTGCTTGCATACTCAAAGAATTCAAGGATAGAAAATGTCACTACATTGAACAACTGGAAGGGCATCCGGTTGCATTTTTCAGGCAGCAATACACTCTTGAACAATACTGCATCGAACAACGTCTACGGCATCTACTTGTCTCGTTCGAGCAACAACAATTTCATCTACAACAACTACTTCAACAACAAGAACAACGCTTACGATGATGGAAACAACACCTGGAACATCACAAAAATTGCTGGAACAAATATCATTGGTAGTCCTTACTTAGGTGGGAACTACTGGAGCGATTACGCTGGCGATGATTTGGATGAAGACGGACTCGGAGATACAATGCTTCCGTACAATTCTTCCGGTAATATAGCAAATGGTGGAGATTATCAGCCATTGACGATGCCTGCACCAATACCAACACCAGAAGTGACAACTATTAACATTACTCCATCAACCAAAACCGTCTTACCAGGACCGTTCACGGTAAATGTAACCGTAGAGACAGAAGTTCTAATAGCCGGTGTTCAGTTCGATTTGTGCTTTGATCCTTCCCTTGTAAGAGCAAACAACGTAACAGAGGGGAATCTATTGAAACAAGATGGTGCAAACACGTATTTCTACTCTGGAACAATAGATAACGCTGCTGGAACGATAACATATGTAGCAAGTGCAATCGCAACACCAGGAGAAACGGTATCCACACCGGGCGTAGTCGCAACAATTCAAATGACCGCAAAATCTGCTGCGGGGACATCCACTTTAGACCTTTCAAACGTTATTGTTGGCGATATAAACGGGAATTCAGTAGCGATTGCGGTAAATGACGGCAGTGTTAGGATAAGCACAGCGCCCTGGGACGTCAATGGAGATGGATTCGTCAACGTATTGGACATGATATTGGTGTGTCAGCATTTCGGAGAGACGGGAACACCAGGATGGATTCCTGAGGATGTTAACCGCGATGGCGTGATAAGCGTGCGGGATATGCTGCCGTAGGAGAACATAACACTTCGGAGAAGGTTGCAAAGGAAAGGAGATAAACGAAAATAAAAATAGGAAAATAGCGGGGAAAAAATCCTCATTTCTCTTTTTGTTTTATAAGGGTTGTTTTAGATTTTTGTTTTTGTAGGCAATTGCAATCGTAAGTGTTGGAGTGCACCCGATAGGCACAATCTAATTTTCTAGTGATAGAATCACGAACGCTTTTCCATATCCAGAAACTTTTTGGAAGAGGATCATTGATGAAGCAAATAATCCTCTTCCTAACACAACTCGTGGTCTGCAACTGGGATAAATCTTTTGCATATTTACGCCCGTTCTTTAGACCAGTCATACACAAGTATCCTGAAAATGCATGGAACACGATTCCCGCTGAAATGTGACCGAAAAATTTATATCCTGCGTTATACAACAGTTTTATGGTGAAAAAAAATGGATAGGAATGAGACAATAGAAGGAATAGAGGACAAATGGGCTTTATTAGGAATTTGAACCATTTGAGATTATGCCATTGAAATAGAGGAGGTTAGAGCGGAATGGTATCAGTAAACACGAATCTGGACAATTTCTCGTATTGGGAGATATTGCTTGCGATTTTTGGGGGATATTCAAGTGATTTCGAGTACACGCCAACGGGGATTTTTCGTAGAACAATGCCGCCTGTGTGTCCAAAATGCGGCACGCCGATGAACTACAATGGCTACAACACGTACGGCAAAAAAAAGGCGGGGTAGTGTCAAGATAGGAAGGTATATCTGTCCCTCTTGTAATAAAAAATGTGAAGAAGAGCGTAGCTTATGGAAAAAGTTGAAAGAGGACTTCTTTGACATCATAAGCATGATTAACAAGCGTATGAGGCTTCATCATGACTCATATCAAGGGATTTCTGATATACTGGAGCTCATTTGTCCCCAAGGAAAAGACACCATCTTCAATGATTTCGCCGATTCGGTCGAAAGAACCGCTATCCCGCCTCCCGCGGAGGAAATCCAGATTATTCTCTACGACGAGCAGCATCCGAAGGCGGGTAGGACGCAGAAATTCCGCCTGACCCTGCTGGACGGCGTTACAGGTCAGCCGATTGCCGAGGAACTTCACGACAGCAAAGACCCCGCAATCATCACGGCTTTTCTTGCGGAGTATCTGGACCCAACGAAGCGCACGTTTGTCGTTACGGACCTCTACGCGAGCTATCCTGGAGTTCTAAAGGACTTCTTCGGGGAGAACTTGATTCATCAGCTCTGCCTCCTGCATTTGAACAAGCGAATCGTCGGCGATTTCCCGAACAACACGACTGTCGAGCAGGAATTAATGAAATACAGGCTGTTGAATATCTTCTACAACAGGGATGCGGAAATCGAGGTCTTGAAGGGCATGGCGGAAGAAGAGCAGGTGATGAAGCAAGGGAATGAGAAGGCGTATCGGGCATGGCTCAAAAAGCAGATGGTTTTTTTCAGGAATTTTTTGCACGAGCAGGAGCTGCGCCGTAGGCGTGAAAAAAAGAATTTAGAGCAGAGATCATATCTTGAGGCTTTGGTAATATTTAATGCGTTGACGGAGGAGATAGATTTGTTTGAGAAGCCCGTGCAGAAGCGGTTGAGAAGGATCGAGAAGAACTGGGAGCATTTCACGGCGTTCTATTTCGTGAAAGGTGCACCAGCTACGAACAACCGGATCGAAAACTACTACTCAACGAGCCTGAAGACGCACAGAAAGAAGCAGCTCAGGACTGATAATGGAATTGAGAATCAGATGAAGCTTTCGGCAATGAAGAGGGCAGGGATACTGGACAGATGTAAGAAGACACTTCTGGATGCGTTTTTGATGTTCATGCCGTTTTTGGATTCCGGGTGAAGTTTAATTCGGGATTCAAATTTACGTGATCGTAAAGAACAGGTTAGCGGTAGCCATCGCTTTTTTTTCTTGCTAAACTGGTTGTTTTTGAGATTTTGGTGCTATTCTGGATGAAAATAAGGGATTTTGGATAGAAAGTCGGTGGGGAATCACTTCATAGTGGTTTACTCTATGCAAAAGTGATGAAAATGTCGGATGCGGAGGATGAAAAGTTTAAATATCTCTAGATTTTTAGATAGTGCCCATACTATACTTATCAACGCTGCTGATACCTTAAATGCTGCGAGGTTTCCTTTGTCCAGATTAGCAAGTGCTGTATCAGTTCTACATTTTAGGAAAACATCTGTATTCAGATTTAAAGTGAGATGTGCTCATAACATATGAATATTACATCGAAAATCTTTTAGATACCTAAAACCTTATAAAAATATATGACTTTCAGTCGCTATAAAAATTTAGGACGTGAAAAGAAGAAGAAATGAAAAGTGAGAAAGCAATTACAATGGCAATCGGGTTTGTTTTTGCTCTGCTGGCGGTTGTTGGATGCGCATCAGCCAGTGATAGTATGTACTTGTCCACGCTGACCATTAATGAAACAGCAGGCATTGCTCGTTTCAATGAGAATATGCCCGATTTTAGCGATCTACGCCTTTTGGGCTTGAACGGCGTTTCCATGCCGATTCGATTCACCGTCGACAACCCCAACCCACCCACATCCCCTGCCAAACTTATCTTCATTCACCACTCCTGCGGCGAAAACGGGCTTGCCGATTACAACGGCCGTCTTGGTATCGCCCTGCGCGACAACAACTACTTCGTCAGCGACACCAACTACGGCTGGGGGCCAGACAGCATCGGCGACTGCACCGACATAGGCCATTGGTGGACCTGGTTCTGTGGTTCCCACAACACTGCGTACACGAACGCCATCTACACCGAATACTATCAGCACTCCACCTACTCTCGACTGCCCACTGACCCCGGTGGTGATAATGAAATCATCATGTTCAAGTCTTGTTTCCCAAACTCCTACCTGAGGGGAAACCCAGACGACCCACCTACCACCGACGACAACCCCTTGCGGGGCCAAGAGTGCTGGTCAGAGCACCACACTGCGGCTAACGTCAAAGGCATCTACAACGACCTTCTAGCCTACTTCGCCACCCGTCAGGACAAGCTGTTCATCGTCATTACTGCACCCCCTCTGGTGGAGCACGACACCGACGCGACACACGCGGCCAACGCCCGCGCCTTCAATAACTGGCTGATCAACGACTGGCTGATCGGCTATCCCTACAACAACGTGGCTGTCTTTGATTTCTACAACGTCCTGACCAGCAATGGCGACGATGTTAACACCAACGACGCCGGGTGGAAGACTGGCAACCACCACCGCTGGTGGAACGGTGCAGTGCAGCATATCCAAACCGTAAGCAACAACTTCGCTGCATATGGCAGTGACCCCTGGGACAGCCATCCCACCGCTGCTGGCAACCAGAAAGCAACCGAAGAGTTCGTCCCCCTGCTTAATGTTTTCTACCACCGTTGGAAGGGCTACACCACGCCGGACACCACCCCACCTGCTGCGATAACTGATTTGTCTGTCTCTAACCCAACCAAAAACTCGATAAAGCTGAGCTGGACCGCTCCAGGAGATGATGGCAATGTTGGCACCGCCTCAACTTATGATATTCGCTACTCAACCTCAATAATTACAGAGGCTAATTGGGATAGTGCTACTCAAGTTATAGGAGAACCTTCCCCTTCTGCACCGGGAACACCTCAGAGTATGACCGTAACTGGGTTAAATCCCTCAACTACTTTTTATTTCGCCATCGAGACCTCAGATGAGGTGCCAAATATGTCCAATCTATCCAATATAGCCCGTGAGACTACACTGTCATCACCACCGCCGACCCGCCTGGATGTGACACTGGTTGTGACCAACACCTTGAATGTCTCCTGCTTCAATGAGCCGGTCACCTCCGGCGTGCCCATTCCCCGCGACGTGAACCTGATAGACCTGAGTCCTCTGCGCCTGCTGGATGGGAACAGCCAGCCTGTCCCGGCTCAGCTCACCCCCTTAGCCCGATGGGGCGGCGCTCCCGATGATGCCAGCAAGCCTGTGCGCTGGCTCCTCTTAGACTTCCAGTCTAACGTGCCTGCCAACGGCACAGCGTCATACCGGCTGGTAGATAGCGGCGGTGCGATGCCGACCTTTCCCACGCTCACTGTGACCGATGGGGCGAATGCTGTTACCGTAAACACCGGAGCCGCCCAGTTCAGCATCAGCAAGACCAACGGCCGCCTGATCGCCCCCCACCTGGCAGCCCCGCTGTTTGGGCGGGCTGTGGACGCTGACGGCACCGTCTACACCACCACCGGTCCCGTCACCGTCACCGTGGCGTTAGAAGGTCCCATGCGTGCCTCGACGCACGTCAAAGGGACGTATCGCGATGCAGGTGGCACGGCGTTGCTGAACTACACCAGCCGCTACTGGTTCTACGCGGGACAGTCCTATGTGCACCTTTTCCACACCGTCGAAAACAACAATCTCTGCCCACTGGTCGAGCATGAGCAACTGGATTGCTACGACATCGGTTCCGGGTGCAGTGTTAATATCACTGATCTTTCTCTGATCGTTCAGACCAACATTAGTGTGCCGATAAACTATTATGTAGGCGGGGAGGGAGAAACGATAAATGGCACACTTAGTGACGAACTCGTGCTCTATCAGGATTCCAGCGGCACCGATCACTGGGATTGTTATCCCAATCTCACAGACTGGTATGGTAATCCGTTGGACACCAGACCTCGAATGCAGAGTTATGTGAGTTTTCGTGGCTATCGGACCTCGTTGGGCGGGACAAACATTGGTAGTGGAAATCATGCTCAAGGATGGATGTGCATCTCTAATGCTGACAGCTCGTGGTCTGTGGCGGTGCGTGATTTCTGGCAGAACTTCCCAAAAGCGCTGCGTGCCACGCCCACAGGTACACTGGAGATTGGACTCTTCCCCGATGAGTTCGGTCCTGTTGGTTACAACTTCAACTTGAGAGCAGGAGAGCATAAAACCCACGAGATTTTGCTATATCCACATGACACAGGTGGTGTGCCAGCACATGTAAGGGCTTTTAGCGACCCGCTATTTGCCCGTGCCCCTGCGGAATGGTACGTGAACAGTGGGGCTTTTGGTCTCACCGCTGTGCAAAACGTTGTGGACTGGCCCGACCATGAGCACTACGTGGATTACCAACTCGTCACCTCGCCCAACTACGAGGAGTGGATGGATTGGTATCCAAATCTGCTTGTGGCTCTTGAAAACACCGATTTCTATGGCATGTTCGACTACGGGGACTGGCCGATAGACTACGAAGGTTACGGGGTTGCGCCGCTCAACTGCAAGTACGACAACGACTATGGTATGTGGCTCCAGTGGGCGCGGGGCAGCGACCCACGCTGGTTCGAGTTGGCCGAGGCTGCCGACCGCCACTTCGCCGATGTGGATATCCTGCATAACCTTCACAGTCCGCGGCACTGGGGGGACGGCATCGCCTTCGGCCACAGTTACCATGATGAGGCAGGCTTCACCAACCCCCATCGCAACTACGGCGGCAGTCATCCCGACACTGCTTTCGGGCTGACAGGGATGCTTCTCACTTACTACCTTACCGGCTACGAAAAGACCTACGAGTCCGCTCTGGAACTTGCCGATTGCATCGAGTATCGTGTACACAACGATGAGCACTTGTGTGACTTTTTCCCACCCGGTGAGTGTAACGACATGGGCTACGCCTTGGGAGACGGCATGTATGATGCCGGCTGTCGTCCTGCTGCCAACTGCCTGTCCATTGTGGTGGCTGCCTATCGAGCCACAGCGGACCCGCGCTACCTCGCTGTAGCAGACGCAGTAGTGGATTGGGCAGGGGCAAGTGATCAACCCTACATCAACGGTCCCACCGGAGAGGACCAAATGATGCGTCCGTGGATGTTGAACATGTACCTGCGCGCTCTTGCTGGTTACTTGGAGATGCGTGACGAGTTCGGCTTACCCGACACCTACGACGCCCAAACTTCCTACCTGGCCTACACCAACTGGCTGCGCACTTACGCCTTGCTCGATCTCACACCAATAGATACCGACCCTCGTGCCGCTTACCCCTACGAATGGTGGTTCGATGGACGGACAGGTATCCCCGGCGACGACAACGACAACAACGATCCGTCCATCTGTAACTGGCTGCTATTGGGGGCGGACTCGATGGCTTATGCCTACCACATCAATGGCGTGGATGACTACTTAGAGTATGCAACAAGACTCTTCCGCACCGGCAGCCGCGACCCTTGGTACGAAGGTGACCTGCTTTTCTACTCAGAAAGCAAGCAGACGGTCAACAGCATCACCCTCGGACATATCTTTCTGCATGAGTGGGCACGAAAAAAGCCGAGAAGTACTTCTATTAGGACGCGGTGTGACTAATTGAGTCACTATCCATTGGTGCAAGAGGGACAGAACGTGTTTTGGGGTTTCACTGCCTCTCCAGTGGGTATGACTGTGGTTGGCAAGGATCTGTTCATCAATGTGGTAAATTACATGACAGATTGACGGAAACCGTAAAATAGCTGAGACGAACGAGGCGAACAACTGCAAACGATATATATACAATGAAGAGGCTGTCCAACAATTACCAAACAACCAACAGATAATATTTTCTAAACAG
>QBUL01000148.1 GCA_013180605.1 Candidatus Methanophagaceae archaeon GoMg1
ACAGTGCAAGCGTCCCTACCAGGATAGCTCGTTCAATCTCGTCCATTTTATGGGAAGGAGATATGAGCTTCTCGCTTCCCTCTGCTCCGATGTCCACACCGAGATACTGAATCACTCTCTGCCTTGAGCTCTTTTTCTCTTTGTCCCAGTAATTTTCGACCAGGTATCTATACTTCTTTCCCTCCCTTATTTTAGTGCGTATGAATGGCATAGTGCCTATAAAGCCAAAAATTCAGGTTATTGGATACACAGACGAAAACGATCTCAAATACATATGTGGATACAATTATAAACACGCCACAATAGACAAATATCTGAGAGAACTCAAATATCTGAGGATATCCTCAAATTTCATCAAAGCGACAGCAGACTTCTGGATTAAGTTCTGGGGCGAACTTAATAATGAGCACCCAACGTTGTTATGCTACTACCTCGATGGGAATACAAAGCCAATATGGTCAAGTAAGAGTTGTAAGAAGAGCAAAGTCAGCATGCTCGGGCGTGTAATGAATTGTCTGGAGCAGGTCTTTGTTCACGATTCTTTTGGTCATCCAACCTATTTCCAAACATATTCGGGTAATGCAGATATTGGAAATAAAGCGCTATCGCTGATGGAAGACATAGAAGATTATCTGAAAGCGATTTTATCGGATGGAAAGGTAAATCGTGTGATGATAAGGGATAGTGCCGCCAATGGAGTATCTACATTGAGGAGCATTGCAAACTCCGATCATTATTTCATTCTTTGAGTGCAGGGGCATAATCATCGGCTGGGATAAGGGAAAGCGAACCGTTGCAGTGACCGATTTACCAACACAAATAATTAACGGGTCAGGAGTTGTCAAATCATACTTTGATAGATGGCCATCACAGGAATTGCAGTTCAAGGCGATGAAATCAACCGTTTCAATCCATAAGGTGATGGGTTATGGTAAAAAGAAGATCCCTGATGCAAAAATGCGAGAAAAACAGGAGCAGGTGAGGAAAGGTATAGATAAAATCTATTCTGAACTGAGGGATGTGCTCGATGAAATCGGAGGGTTGAATCAAGAACTTGTGCCGTTCTATAAAGAAGAGAGAATGCTCAAAGAAAAAACTATCATAAAAGGCAAGCGTGATGGGGATGCTGATACCTTATCCGCATTGGAAACGTGCCAAAAAGAAATAAATCGTATAAAACGTACGATAAGCAAACTCAAGAAACCCCATAAAGCAAAATTCGATAAGCTGCAAAGATTAAGAAAGGAGTGGAAACGGATCCATGGGAAAGATTATGTATATGTTGTGGATGTCGAACTTGACCAGCTGGTCACGTGTTTTCGGATGAGTTTTGTAAATCTATGCAACTTCTTTTTGTCACACGGTATTAAGGATAGGAAGATGGAGCTTCAAACGCTTATTCAGTCTTTTTTTATGCTGAGCGGATTAGTGACAGAAAAAAAGAATGAGCGAGTCGTTACATTAAATAGAAATCCGAAAGAACCTGATATGATGGAAAAGTTGACTTTTGGCCTGGACGTATTAAATAGTTTCGATATTATGAGTATTGATGGGGAAAAATATTCGTTTTTTCTATCTGATGAGGTTTAATTTGGTCAATTATTTAATTTCGCCGATAGTCATGTATTAGTATATAATCATCCGCATTCATTCGAGGCAGAAATGCAGCTTAAAATGGAGGGCAAGTCAAAGATTTGCGTTTGCAATCTGACTGCCGGGCACTCGGCAGGATGGTGCGAGGAGAGCTATGGTATCAAACTTGACGCAGAAGAAATAGCCTGCATCGCTAAAGGCGATAAGAATTGCCAATTTGTCATGGCTCCTCCTGATAAGCTGCGAGATTATGTGAAAAGGTATTATGAACATAGCAGCGATCCTTAGTTCCCAAGTGCTCGCGCAACTCAGTACAGTAAGGAACGCTGACGGGCTTATCTGCCTGGTTCGAAATGAGTCCGGGAGTTTCCCCGCCGCTATGGCCGCTATGCCCATTTACAATATTTCTATTGCTTACTTAAAAAGGTTGTTTTTTTTATTATTTTTCTTTATTCCTTCAACACCAGTATCTCTGTCGCTTTTATCACTGCTTCAACGGCATCGCCTTCTTTCAAACCGAGTTCTTCTACCGCTTCTTGCGTTATCATCGCCGTTATAACAGCTGGTATGGCAACTTCTATTCGCACGGTAGACACAATTTCGCCCTTCTCTACTCCTTTTACATTATGCCGTTGATTGCTGCGATTGCCGCATCCATCAAAACCTTTTCTTAGAAAGAAAAGCTTTACCAAAAGAACTATGCTTTCTTAGCACAGGTTCTTTCTTTAGAAAGAAAGTGTTTTGTAAAAAAAGAAAAAGTGTCTTTTCTCGTATTTCGCCCGTTCCAGCCCCTTCAGCTCCACACCGCCCGCTACGCCCAGAATCTCCGCACCGTCAAACTCCTTCATACCGCAGAGCAAATGCTGTTCCGGATGCGTCCCTGGCGTAATGTTACAGCTCAGCACAATTCGTTTGCCCGCAGCTACCACTATTTTGAGACGTGCCGAAGCGGGATGGTTCTTCGGCAGTACAATCAGCGGCGAATTGACTTCTCTAATCATGTACAGCACACACCTTAATCCGTTCTCTATTCGTTCGTCAGTGCCAAAGTCGGAAGCTACAAGCAGTTCCTCAGGTCCCACAGCCAATACGAATTCGCCTTCCGGAGTATCAACGAAAAATTGCCGTTGAGCACCTGCTTTGACCACAGCTAACGTACCGCTATCTCCATGCACCAGCAGCATCTCGTTACTGCTCAGGGGTATCTTATCATGCCGGGTCATGTCAGGTAAATTCAGGTTTTTACGATTTCACTACGTCTTCCGACTGGCATGAAGGGCAGAGCACTTTATCGCCTATCGCATCAAACTTGTTCCCGCAATTATTGCACTTGTATCTCACTAATTCTATCTTCTCAATCTCCATGTCAAAATCCGCACCACCAACACTACACATTGTAACTTATTGCCTCCTTTAATCTTAATTTTTTGTTGTTGTATATATACCATACCTTCATTCTATTTGATCTGTGTTTACAATTTGTTTTTTGTTCAACCTTCCTAATTCACACCAGCGGATCAAGATATTCGCTGTATTCCTCAACCTCCACCGGTCTCCCAGACCAGTATTTTTTCACTTCCCCCTTGTAGATGACCGCGGTCAATGGAAGTAGCTTCACACCTTCTCCCTGGTGTATAACATGATAAAGAGCACCTTCGGGCGAACCATCGTAAATCGCATAAAAAACCAACCTGTCGCCATACAATCGTTGCAGCTCCTCGATATTTGGCTGGTCACGTTCGCAAATCATGCATACATTGTCGCTGCAGGGGTCTCGTCTTATGTTCAACACAACAGGGCGTTTGAACTCCTGTATCTCTGAAACTGCCTGTTCTACACCCCTGTATTTTCCCCGGATATACCGCTCTATCTCGTCCTCATACTCCTCAACTACCTGCTCCATGCTCATTGAATGTTTTGCTGCGAACGCTTGCACTACTTTCTGTTTGAATGCTTGCTGGTGCTGTGAGACGAGTGCTTTAAGGTGCATATTTTTATTTTGTTATTTGTTCTACAATTTAAATTTATGTTATGAACGAAATCGAAATGATCGCAGAGCAGGATTTTTCCATTGATGAACTCGTGAGGAAAATGAAAACGCCCGAGCCTGGCTTGGGCTGTATCGTTTCGTTCCTTGGTGTAGTGAGAGCAGATAAAACTCTAAAAGGACTGGAAATAGAAATTAAAGACGAAACGAAGGCAGAGAAAGAGCTTGAACGCTTGAAACGAGAAGCCTTAGAAAAATTTGATGTCGAAACGGTGGAAATAGCACATCGAAAAGGCTCTTTGGAAGCAGGAGATAACATCGTTGCTATTTTGGTAGGAGCAAAGCATAGAAAGGAGGCATTCAGGGCGTGTGAATATTTGATAGACGTGTTGAGGATAAGTGAAGCTATAAACATGAGGGAGCGTAGAAACCACGAGATTTTATAAAAGCAAATGAAAATAGCATGGTGCATTACGGGGGCAGGGCATTTTCTTAAAGAAAGCTATGAGGTCTTCAGAACGATTAAAAACGAAAAACTTGAAACAGAGATAAAAATCACTATTTTTATCTCCAATGCAGGCGTGGAAGTGTTGCGAATGTATGGCATCTTCGATAAGTTAAAGGAGATTTCAAACGGAGATTACATGGCGGAGATATTCACGGAGAAGGAGCAAGGGTCAAGTTCTCCAAAGGCAGGGAGGTTCTCATTGAGGAAATACGATGCCGTTGTTGTTTCTCCTGCTACTTCCAATACCGTTGCAAAAATAGCGTATGGAATAGCGGATTCGTTGGTAACAAATGTCGTTTCTCTTGCAACGAAAGCATGCATTCCTGTGTATATAGTTCCAACGGATGGTTCTCCAGGGAAAGTGAACTCTGAAATGCCTTATTCAATAGACCGGGATAAGTGCAGGGGTTGTGATGATTGCGAGCCGAGGGATAGATGTGAACGTGACGCTATTTACGGGGCGCCTATCCCACAAATTGATCTGCTACGATGCGATGGATGCGGCTTGTGCCGCGAACTTTGCCCTTATGATGCGATAAATGGTGGCGTGGTAGAAATAAAAGCGAGAGAGATAGACATAAGAAATGTGGATGTGTTGAGAAAAATGGAAGGAATAACCATTCTTGAGCGGCCCGAACACTTTTTCTTTTTTGTAAAAAAAGAAAACCTGTGCTAAAAGAAAAAAAAGAAGAGTACATGCTATCAGTCCTTCATGTTCCTTTGAGTCGATGCTTTAATTTAATATTTATATCCCTATTGCCCATACTTTAACTGAAGAGAACATGACAGAAGAAGAAAATAAACATCTGCTCTTCAGTGGTATGGACGTAGTAGAACTGGCAGAGAGATACGGCACGCCGCTTTACGTAACCGATGAGAATACGCTGAAGGCTAACATCAGGAACTATAAAAACACGTTTAGTAGCACCATCACAGACATATATTATGCGGTAAAAGCGAACGGAAATCTGGCATTGCTGAAATTATTAGCGAGTGAAGGTGCGGGTGCTGACGTGTTCTCTGCCGGTGAACTCGAGCTTACGAAGCTGGCGGGCATACCTGCGGAAAAGATATTGTTCAACGGGAACTCAAAAAGCGATGATGACTTGAAAGAGGCGGTGGAATCAGGTGTACGAGTATCTGTGGATTCCGTTGACGAACTGAGGGCTTTATCGGCGGTAGCAAACGAGCTGGGAAGAGAAGTGGAAATAGCGATACGCGTGAACCCTGACGTGTCGCCGGAGGTGCATCCGAAAATCGCAACGGGTTTGAAAGAATCGAAATTTGGCATTCCTTTTCACGATGTGATTCCCGTGTGTGAAGAAGCGGAAAAGCTGCCGAACATCCTACTTGCTGGTTTGCACTGTCATATAGGTTCGCAAATCCTGGACATAACCGTGTTCGGCGAAGCGACGGAAAAGATGATGGCTCTTGTCGGGAGGGTGTATGAACGAGGCATGCAGCTCAAATTTGTTGACCTCGGCGGAGGACTTGGAATAGGCTACCGGCAGGCGGAAAAAGCGACAGCACCCACGCCAAAAGACCTTGCAGAAATGATATTGCCCGTTTTTGAAAAGAAAATGCGGGATTTGGGTATATCCTTAAAACTCGTGCTTGAGCCCGGCAGGTCTGTTGTGGGCGCAAGTACCATACTGCTGAGCAGGGTAAATGCAATTAAACGAGCAAATAAAAATTTCGTGGCGATAGATGCCGGTTTTAATCTGCTGATAAGACCCGTGATGTATGATGCGTATCACGAGGTAGTGGTGGCGAACAAGGTAAATGAACAGGCTTCGGAGTTGTATACCGTTGTTGGGAATGTATGCGAATCGGGGGACATAATGGCGAAGGATAGAATGCTTCCTAAAGTGGAGAGAGGTGATTTAGTTGCAATATTGGATACGGGAGCTTATGGATTCTCCATGAGTTCGCAGTATAATGGGCGACCAAGATGTGCGGAAGTGCTGGTCTGTAATGGAAAAGCGGATTTAATAAGGTCAAGGGAAAGCATTGAAGATTTGATACGGAATCAAAAAATCCCAGCAAGGTTTATTTAGATATTTAGCTTTTTAGTTGTATATAAAGTATAACTACCTTCTATCTAAGACACAGATTTACACGGATTTTTTCTTTTGGTGGGTTGGTGGATGAGCTATTTTTAACGGCATTAATCTTTTCATCTGTGTTAATCTGCGTCAATAATTTATTTTCTTGTCTCCGCTGCTTACTCGTTCGGTTATCTAAACCGCTAACTGGCTAAACCGCCAAACCGCTAATCAGCTAAACCGCTAAACGCTTCACCATCTTCACCGCGGCTTCTACCGCTCTTTTCGCATAATCTATTCGCTCCTGCGCTTCTAATCTCGTCATCCCCGGTCCTGAGACGCCCAGAGTCACCGGCTTCCCATACTCCAGCGAAAGGTCCATTATCTTCCTCGTGAGCTGCGATGCTATCATATTATCGTGGTCTGTTGCTCCTTCTATTATGCAACCCAGTGTAACCACGGCATCTACTTCATTCTCTTTATCGTTCTCACTTACCATCTTTTTCACTGCTAGAGGCATGTCAAAGGTTCCCGGTGTATATAAGGTACGAGTGACCTTCGCACCGAGAAATGCCGCATGCTCTCTCCCCAGTATCTCCATCTGATGGGTGATGTCGCGATGAAACTCAGAAACGACAAAACCCAGTTTTATTTCTTCCAAATCTTCTTTTTCCATTTTCCCCCTCTCCTTTTTATAACCCCTTAGATTACCCTGATTTTCACAGATTATTTATTTTGTATTTATTGTTGTTGTAAATAAAGTATAAAATATAGTCATTCCAGTAATAAATTGCAAATAGTGAACCACGAGATTCCACACGATTAACACAAGAAATACGGGTTAACTGGGGGTAAAATCGTCAATGGAACACTGAAAACTAAAATCCATTATTCTTCTCTCGTGATAATCTGTGTAATCCGGTGGTTAATTGGGTTACCGAACAATGCGTGCATTCCTCAACCAGTCTATATCCGGCTGATACAAATCTCGTATGTCCGCCAATCCTAAACTAATCATAGCAAGCCGCCCAATGCCAAGTCCCCACGCTAAAACAGGATAGTCCACACCCATGGGATTCGTTACCTCTTCGCGGAATATCCCTGCACCGCCTAATTCTATCCACCCTCGCTCTGCCATATACACTTCTACTTCCACCGAAGGCTCGGTATAGGGAAAATAACCAGGGCGGAATCGTATCGAAGGAAACCCTATCTTATTGTAAAACGTTGCGAGACAGCCCAGCAAGTTGCTGAACGTTACTCCTTCGTCCATGACAATCCCTTCTAACTGGTCGAATTCCGGAATATGCGTTGGGTCAATCGTCTCACGGCGATAAACGCGGTCAATGCAAAAGACTTTCACCGGCGGCTCGGGATGTGATGCCAGATAGCTCAAGGTAACGGCAGTTGTATGCGTCCTCAGCAGCAGCTCTTCCCCTAACTCTCTTTTCCATTCTCCACCCCAGCCGGTAGAATTTAACGAGCCACCGTGCTCGTGCATCTGTTTGACCTTTTCTATCTCTTCATCACTCGCTTCTATCCGCTTTCTCGCTGCCAGATAGAACGTATCCTGCATCTCTCGTGCTGGATGGTCCTGCGGCACGAACAGCGCATCGAAATTCCAAAACGCACTCTGAACAACTTCTCCTTTTATTTCTACAAATCCCATCTCCGTGAATATTCGCCTCATCCGGTCTAAAAGCCGCTGATATGGGTGTATCTTTGCAGGAAAAACTTCCTTTGATGCTAAATTCACGTCGTATCGCTTGAACTTACGACCTCTCCACGACCCGGTTCTCAGTAGTTCGGGTGTGAGCTGCGCTATTTCGTCTTCCACTGAAATATCGCGGCGAGACAAAACTTCTTCTTTCCCCACCTCAGTAATTGCGATTTCTCGTTCTACACGTGAGTATGACTCCACTAAATTCCTCGAACTCAACTGAGTCAAAAACCCGTTTAGTTCATCCTCTGTTAGTAAAATCCTCGTTTTAATTCTGCCTGCCAATGTTCCACGCTCCGTTGCCCCTTCGCTAACAAAATCCAGTATTTCCTCATCAATGCCTGAAAGCGACTCTTCCAGAACTATTGTCGGTATTAAATATCTTTCCGCACCTCTTTTCTCTATCCTCGCCCAGTTCTTTTTCAGGAGCCAGTTTATTGCAATCTTTACTTCGTCACCAAAGGCATCCCTTAATTCTTCAACGGTCGCTCCATTTCGGTCTATCAAAAAATACAATGCTCTTCGCTCTGGCAGCCCTTCCTCTGCGTATGCTCTGCCTTCCTCCGTCAACCGATAATAAACCTTCTTTTCCTCTTTTATCTCGCATAATTCACGCTGGGCGAGCATAAAAGCAGCTTGCATCACGGCATCTTCATTTATGCCTGTTTTTTCGGATAGGGTTCTTTGATTCCACTTGCCACCCTTCTCTCCGAGAGCCAGCAAAACTCTCTTTTCGGTTGCCGTTAGTTCTGCAGTTGTTATATCTCCTTTTCTTATCATGCTATGCCCTCTTAACATTATGATAAGTATAATTTATCTGAGTTTAAATTTTAATTTTGAATATCCCTTCCAATCATCTCACCATATATCTCAATCGCTTTCCTCATATCTTCCTCCTTTAAGAAGCCATGCGGTGTCGAAACCTCAAAAATCCGCTTCGGTATGCGCAGTTTTGCGAGGTCAAACCCTTCCCTGAACTTGAAGTCCATTTTAGCACGATGAATAACTCTGCCAAGGTCTTCTAATTTTCCCTCCGTCCAGTTTTCTATCCCTATCGCATCCAAAGCCCTTATTACCCGCTCTGCGCTGTAAACTTTCCTCGCAAAGAAGCACACCACAAGACTTGACAGTATTTGCCGCCATTCTTCTTCCTTTAATAACCCTTTCACCACTTCTTCAAGCGTGAATTCTTTCCCTATTAACTTCTGGTCGAGGTCGTATCCAGCGGAATCAAGATGGCTGTGCCTTGCACCCGTGAGATTGTTTAAGTAGCATGCAATTCCGGTATGGTACTCTGGCATCTCATTACCTCCAAATGCGAGTGCATAATCCTGCCCACCGTAAACGCTTGATGCGTGCTCAACACCCTTAGCCAGATTTTGATAGAATTCATTTGGCATCTCCACGATTTTATTCACCGCCTTTACGTACACTTGGACATCTCCCCAGTGGAACTCAAGACCATCTGTATGTTCCTTCGTTATTATCCCGCGCTCATACGCTTCCGTCACCCATGCTAAAGTCACTCCGGTGCTTATCGCGTCCATGCCAATCCGGTCAACCACGTCAATCAGCCTCAGATAATCCTCTGCACTCTTCATCCCAAGCATAAAACCAAGTGCGTAAATCGTTTCGTTGTCGTAAGGAATGGTTGTGGTCTTGAAATAATAGCCGGGCTCGTAAAGTTCTCTGAGCGATGCTAAATGAATACAACCCACCGGGCAGTGAGCACATGAGACTCGCTTCGAAAGATACTTCTCGGCAATATTCTCACCTGAAAATTCTCTCGCAATCTCTTCCGGTGCGCTCGCGGATTCTAAATTCTTATATGCCATCCCACCGAGTTTATTCATGTCATAAATCTTCCCTGCCGTGCCTAAATCATGATATTTCTCCATTGCATCCGTTTCAACCACAACCTCCTGTATCTCATCGTAAACGCGCTTGTATTCCCTTCTCTTATCCTTTGGTATTTCTATGCTTTTATCTGCGGATATAACCACGGCTTTCAGTTTCTTCGAGCCCATCACCGCACCCAAACCAAGTCGTCCAAAATGGCGATATGTTTCACATACCGCACAGGCATACCTCACCATTTTCTCCCCCGCTCTTCCAATCCGAATAATGGTTCTTACACCTGCGCCAAGCTCCACTTCTCTTAAAATCCTACCGACCGCTACCGCTTCTATACCCCAGATAGAAGAAGCATCTTTAAACTTTACTTCGTCACCGTGTATTGCCAGATATATCGGGAAGTCACTTGAACCTTTGATAACTATCGCACCGTAACCTGCAAGCTTAATTGCCATCGCACTTCTTCCACCGGTGTGGCTTTCCCCAAGGTTACCTGTTAATGGCGATTTGAACATCGCCACGGTTTTAGAAGCGGAAGGAAATAGAGCTGTAAGAGGACCAACGGCAAAGATTATCGGGTTGGCCTCACTTAAAGGGTCTATACCTCTCGGGCATTCTTCTTCCAGAAGCTTTATCGCAACACCCGAACCACCAAAATATTCGTCAAATAAATCGTCTCGGTTCTCTATTTTGTTGTCTTTTTTCGTTAAATCTATATACAAAACCCTGTTCATGTCTTTTGCTTTCATTCTCCTTTACCCTCCTAAGCCTCACCCTTAACCTCAACCATACCAATAGCGTTATGCACGCAATAATCCGCACACTCACCACAATATTTGCACACGATGGGCTTATTCCGCTCACCATCCCAGAAAATAGCGCCCATGATACAAGCTTGCGCACAGAAACCACACCCTATACACTTATCCTCGCTCAATATCACTCCTCCTCCTTTACGCTCCCTTAAAGCACCCGTAGGGCACACCCTCGCGCACGGCGGATTCTCACATGCGCGGCAGACAACAATCACAAAACCTCGCTCTATGCCACCGGCAGACCTGACTCTTATCGCCGACTTATCGAATCCTCCTCTACCTACCCTTCTCGAGCATGCAAACATGCATTCCATACACCCAATGCACTTGTTCACATCCAGTGCCGCTATTTTTTTTGTCATGTCCGTAGCCCAGTAATAATTTGACAATGACATATTAGCATCAATTTTAATAAAGATGTTTCTTGGGCATTGCGATAACATGATTATAATCCAGAAAATATTTTTTTTTTAGCAATCTGAGATTGTCACTGAAAAAAATCTGGGCATCCATTCATTGTGCAAAGAACTTGAGAATAGACAATGTATGACAGAACTCCATAGATAGCTTAAGCTACCCGCCCCTTGGACGAATTCATCATAAACATTCGTTAGTTCGCTTGCTTTATGCTTCCGGTGCCCACTTAAGGACCACTGTGTCTGCCTTTCATTCGGCTTTTACGCGACCGAGTTCGATTGACCCGACATTTGGCTACATGTGCTCGGGCTCCGGCAGGCGTTAGCTGCGGCAGCGGCATGACGGCACGCAACAGAGTTATATTTTCGTCTTAAACTCACGTTCAGCAGGGATTCCGACTTTTTTCCGCAAATCCGTCATCTCTGGCGCAAACCAGTGTCTGGGCAGAATACAATTCTCCATCCACCCATGTCCACACCGACCCGTTGGCATAAGCCATAAAGGTGCCTACCTGACTCATATCCTCCTTTCCCAACCGTCCGTTATACTGTCGTCCTGCCCCCGCGCTCTTCTACCCCGCCTTGGCGTCTGCGCTCTCGTCCGGAATAAGCACTCATGTAGTTATACGCGTCTTCGCTGGTATCACGAGTTTTAGTCTTAAATCTCTCTCGGAATTGCTGCCAAAACCCGAACAAACACCGAGCGAGATTCTGTGTAACTCCGTTTGGTAGCCCCCATCGTTGGAGCTCGAATACAGATTCATGATTTTTTAGTGCACATGCTTTGCAGTAGAAGTATGAGTTATATAAAGTTTATTAAATGTGACATTGTCAAAATGAAATAAACTAAACTAAAGGTTAAATAGTAAATTTTATATTTAAAACTTTCGATTTTTTCGTGTTACTAATCTTCTGTATTTTTCACACAAAAAGGGATTTCCCGTTTTTAAAGTCTCCTTCACTTCCAAGCTTAAATAACTGCAACCTTAGAACCCACCCATATTGCTTCTATTGGTTCCACAGCCGAATTACCTAATATTCCCTGGATGTCAATAACGCTTCTATTCCCTGCCTTCCCAACGGCTATGAACTCAAGCCGTGCCAATTCCGCATCCCCGTTAATTGGCGAACCAGAAGGATCAGAGAAAGCAAAAACTTTCACTGTCTCAGCGCCTGGGTATCGTACAGTTTGTACGATATTCCAAGAAGACCAACCTGAAGTTGAAATATCAGACCCTTCTTCAACGTTTGTTAAGCGTATAACCGAAGAATTGAAGGTCAGCCTGAACATAAGTATTGCGAGGTCGGTAACATTGTCTACGTTTACAGTAGCCATGAAATTTTCACCTTCTGAAACCTCACTTGGGGTTTTTATTGAGACTGTGGTTGCAACTGCAACCCCAGCATGGATTACCTGAGCAGTTGAGTTCGCTGCTCCTTCGTTATCTGTCACTGTTAGTTTTACGGTGTAGTTTCCTGCAGAAGAGTAAGAATGCGTTACAATTTCTCCTTCCGCCTTTTCGCCGTCTCCAAAGTCCCATTCGTAGTTCTCAATGGTTCCACCAGGGTCGGTTGAATTTGATGCGTTGAAGGTGATTGTTTGGTTTACGACAGGATTTGATGGCGAATGTGTGAAGGATGCAATTGGAGATTGATTATTCGAGCTATTCCAGTCATATAAGAACACGTCCGTGTAGTATCCGCCTGCCGCGTCATTTTCAACAATCACGCCTGCTTCTCTATTGTTTCTTGCGCTGTTCTCATTCCAGTTGATGCTGGATATCAAAACCGTGCTACTGTCAACAATCACACCCTTGTTATGTGTCTTGTTAAGACCTGTACTATCAATATCAATAAATTTTGCTTCCAAGTTTAGTCCTTCGTTTGCCGCAACGTCCCGTACATAATCAATTGTATCCCAGTTTTGCTTACAAGTGTATGTGGGATTGAGCAGAATTCTAACATCGCAGCCTCGTCTTGAGGCATTGATAGAAGCATCCAAAAAAGGATTCTTAGTGTCTGCGTAAGACCACCAATCCTTATAGATGTAAAGTTGCTCGATATAGACTGATTCTTCAGCACTGTTGATCATGCCTATAATGGATTTTGTCTGCAGTAGCGATGTATCTGGTGATAGAACAGGCGAGACATTGAATTCGCCGATAATTGTTTTGCTATCAAAAGGATGCGTGTAATTGCCGGTAAGGATTGTGCGGTTTGGTTCAAAATCAGGTGGAGGACACCCGTATTTGTTTCCATAGTTTGTGTCATTTGTGGTAAAGGAGAAACTGTCCTTGCTCTCTGGCTTCCAATCTTCAAAGAATACATCGGTGAAGTAGCTTGTTACATTCAGATTGTTTATTATGATGCCCCAGCCGCGGTTACCGAAGGTGTTATTGACTGGTACCCCTGTATTCTTCCAGTTCTCGGACATGACAATGGTCGATTTGTTATCTATGGTCGCGTATTTCGCGTGGTTATACCTGTATCTACCGTGTATGCTTCGAGCTTTGTCATCGATCATGAACCTGACCTCTCCGCCGGCATTTGCTATTTGCGCTGCAATATATCGCTCATCATTCTCGATTCCATTTACGGGGTAGCCTTCTAAAAAGACTTTCACGTTAACACTCCTATTTAAGGCATCGAGGAGATGATCCATCAAATAGAAATTGTAGAACTGGTAAACATTCAAGTAGATTGATTCTTTGGCGTTGTCAATCGCATTTGCGAGTTCTTTAAAGCTGCTGTCCGGTGAGGTGAATACCGTTACGGTTCCGTTGAAATTAAAAGTCATGTATGGGAAGTGCGATTGCGGTAAGTGCAATCGCCAAACGTCCTCGATTGGACGTGTGATCCAATCAGCCGCGGAGTCAGCGTCTTCGTATTGTCCTGTCGTTTCGTTTATATTCCTTTCTAAGATTATGCCAGGTTTCACGTCCTTTATTGGCGGACCAATCCATCCAGCACCTGTGTAATCGGAGTTGCCATAAATTACGACGTCTATTATTCCTCCTTTGTCATCTTTTAGAATTACTTCATCGCCGTTATTATGCAATCTCACTCTTCCATGAGTCTTTGTCATATTTGGTACAGAATCCGAATTAACACCATACTCAAAATCGGGTTTTAGAAGAATCTCTTCATAGAATGCAGTTGCATTGTAAGCGAGGTATAGGCTATCACCAGCACTTATATTTGCCCATTCTGGGAACGTAATAACGCCTTCCCTATCTGTTATCTGCCATCCACTGATGTTGATTGTGCTTTCAGTGGGATTGTGTATCCTTATAAATTCGGCATTAGTATCCCCTTTCACATATGTGTCATAATATACCTCAATAATCAATATGTGACCCAAAGTTGGATTTGGCTTAAAGTGATTCTCAAAAGGCTGCATTTGCGGATAATTATCTTTCTCTGAATCTATATTGTAAGTTGTATTTGCACTGACAGCGATGCCACTTGCGATTATCGCCAAGGCAATTAAAACCGTCAATATTTTACAAACAGTTTTGTTTTTCATTTTTTGTTGTACTTGTAACTATGCAAATTTCTCGAATCTCTCCATCAGTGGATAATTGTCTTTATCACCATCTAAGATGTAAGGAGTATCGCCAATTCCATCTCCGTCGGCATCGCTTCCTTTATAATCGCTCCAGTAATTGCCTAAATATTTTATGTATGCATTGCCAT
The DNA here is from genome assembly GCA_013180605.1 of Candidatus Methanophagaceae archaeon GoMg1. GTDB lineage: Archaea > Halobacteriota > Syntropharchaeia > Alkanophagales > Methanospirareceae > QEXZ01. Next base: position 14,635 of record QBUL01000148.1, read on the forward strand.
TGCATGTGTAGGATATTTTCTCAGAGGAGTTCCAAATATTGTTTGAATCATAGGAATGAACATTGTCGGTGTTGTTTATGAAATTGTTGAGATAGATTTTATTGCTGTTTGACTCCTCTATGCGGATGCCACTATAGTTGTTGTTGCTGGCGGTGTTGCTCGTGAGCGTGTTATAGTTACTCGAATTCCACAGCCAGATGCCGTCGCAGTCGTTGCCCGATGCGTTGTTGTTCGTGAGCGTGTTGTTGCTCGAAGACTTCAGGCGGATGCCATCCCAGTTGTTCGATGCGGTAACGTTCTCGATCTTCGAATTTATGGTATATGCAAATATGACACCCTGTAAGTTATTCGTTAGTGTCATATCCCTGACCGTTATATTTATGGAATTCACAACTCCCACAACGCCAGCATCGTCTGGAATCTGCTCATCCTGCTGGCCAATCCAGTAATAGATCGGTTTTCCATCCACGGTGTTGCTGGTGTCAATGTCGTTGTCAAAATCCGAATAACTATAGCCCTCTACTCCAAAGTTATAGCGGTTGTCATACAACAGATTATTCCTTAATCTGTTGCTGCTAGAATTGTATAGGGAGATGCCGTTCCAGTCGTTGTTACTGGCCTTGTTCTCTGTTACTATGTTGTTATTGGACTCATCGAGGTAGATGCCACACTCTCCATTGCTCTTAGCAGTGTTATTTGCTATTATGTTCTCGTTTGATGTCCAGAGTCCAATACCCTGGTAATAGTTAGAGTTCGCAATGTTATTAGAAATTTCATTGTCGGTTGATGAGTCTAAAGATATCCCATTGTAGTTAACATTGTTTGAGGCTTCATTATCGGTTATCGTGTTGGTGTTTGAATCCTGGAGGAAGATGCCGTTCCAGTCGTTGTTACTGGCCTTGTTCTCTGTAACTATGTTGTTGTCTGACTCCTCAAGGTAGATGCCATTCTCTCCATTGCTCTTAGCCGTGTTATTCGCTATTATGTTCTCGCTTGATGTCCAGAGTCCAATACCCTGGTAACGGTTATAGTTTGCAATATTATTACGAATCTCGTTATTGGTTGATGAGTCTAAAGCTATCCCATTGTAGTTAACACTGTTTGAGGCATTATTATCTGTTATCCTGTTGTTGTTTGACTCCTCGAGGTAGATGCCACTTTGGTTGTTGTTGCTGACATCGTTACCTGATATACTGTTATTGTTTGAGCCAGAATCTAAGCTGATCCCGACATAATTAAGGTTATTTGTAGCTTTGTTATTTCTTATTGTGTTGTTGCTAGAGTCGGTTAAGTATATACCGTTATTTCCGTTTGATTTTAGTGTATTGTTGAATATTATATTGTCATTGGATAATATTAAATTAATACCTTGATAGTGATTTGAGGAGCAGTTGTTGTTTGTTATCCTATTGTTGTTTGACTCCTTGAGGTAGATGCCACTGTCGCCGTTGTTCTTAGCCGTGTTATTTGCTATTATGTTTTGATACGAGTTTGATAAATATATGCCCTGGAAGTTGTCTGAAACAATGTTGTTAGTCATTGCGCTGTTATTGGATTTGTAGAGCTGTATCCCACAGTAACCATTTTGACATGTTAACCCTGAAATTGAGGTGCTATCAGCAGTAATAAATATACAGGATAGATTAGTATTGGTTGCTTGTATTATGGAATCTCCCTGTCGGGCATTGATGGTTAGTGGTTTATTTATTATTACGTTCTCGGTATAAGTTCCCGGAGAGACTTCTATTTCGTCCCCGGGCATTGCTGCTTCCACTGCTTCCTGTATAGTGCGGTATTCCTCGGGAACACTGATCTTTTTTGGGATGGATGTCTTTAACTTAATAAGAGAATAACTGTTTGCATTAGTGTCTTCTGGCCATAATAGAGGATGCTGCGTGTCTTCTTCGTATTCAACTATTTTTGGGAAAGAATAATCACATAATTCTCGAACCGAAATTATTCCATCATCGTCTTGGTCCGCAGCACCCCACAGTCCTTGTACAATAAAATAAGTAAATCTGCCATTTTTTAATTCACCCATGCCATAACATTCTTCATTCATCCTACAGGCTGTTAAAACCAAGCAATTCGCTTTTTCGAGATCAATAGCAAATCCCTCAATATCATACGTTTCTACTGCTTCTCCTATCTGAAATGGGGTGAGTACTCCTCCACTAAAGCATGCATCTAAAATTGCAACGACTTTCTGTGCTTTCACCTCACTGATCCATTCTTCAAGCTCGTCATCAATTATGTCATCGTCAGAAGTATTTAGGGACTCGTCGAAACAGTCAGCCTCGTCACCAGTACAATCTATCGTATACCCCCCATGCCCGGAGAAATAGAAGAGACAGGTATCCTCTGTACTCGCTTTATTAGCCATCCACTGTATCGCATTCCTGATGTTTATCTTTGTTGCATTTTTGTTAACTAAACGGATATGGTCCGCATCCCAATTATCTGATGCATTAATGAGCACATTGTACATATCCTTTGCATCCTGATGCGCATATACCGATGTACCTTCCACTATAACTGCCCAATATTCCTCTGTTGGAATCCTAAGCTGTTTTTCATATGAACCAAGAGAAAACACGGAATCCGTAGAGTTATCCATTTGTACTACCGATTTCCAAGATTTGTTTACAACACCATTTCCTTTGGAAGTCCCATTATAAACTACACTCATATCACAAGTACCTGCACCAACAGCGATACCACTTGCGATTATCACCAAAGCAATTGAAATCACCAGTATTTTCCAACCTGTTTTGTTTTTCATTTTTTTTATTTCTATTCCTCTCCTTCAAGGCGCCTTTCTGTATACCTATTTTTTGTATGTGACCAACATTAAAATAAGCCCATATAAATTTTTCTTTTGCAATTTTTTCAACGCATCACCAGTCTGCTTCAATCCCTTCAACCCATCCCGGCCTTTCAGGTGGATTACTCCGTAACATCTCCTTCCACTTCTCATCTGTCAACCGGTCATCCATAGGATGTTTGAACTCGTAATAGCTGAACACAGGACCAGCACCTACGATTATCCTGCCGTCTGGAACAGTATAAGCAACCAAAATCAGGTTTACGTAGCCAACACCTTCTTCCAAAACTTTGCCTGTGTTAGGATCAGTATGCACGTCCGCAACGATGGTCGTTTCCTTGCCTTCGACATCCACACCTGCAACAACGTAATCCAAATTCTCGCCGAAGTTCCTTATGAACTCGTAATCGTTTTCGGTTAATTCCTTGTTCTCCAGTTCTGCTTTCGATATGTCTATCAATCGTTCAAGAATGCTTTCTAAACGTTGCAGTCGCGCCTTCTCAGTCTCATCCAAGACATCGAGGTCTACCAGCCCATTCTCGGTCATTCTCGTTAACGCCAATAAACGAGCATAGAATTCTGGGTAATGTCCTAACATACGATAGTTTATTATAGTGGCCTGTCTAATATACTCTTG
>QBUL01000147.1 GCA_013180605.1 Candidatus Methanophagaceae archaeon GoMg1
TAATCTGGTATGTACAGCGCACAATCTGAAGGTAATCTGGGGTAAGTTGGAGAGGGATGTGCCGATTATCAGTACGATTAGAATGTTAGTAGCTAATTCGGTATCAAAAGTAGGGAACTTTTTACGTGTTCACGCAATAATTAACTTTAAGTGTCCATGTTGATAATTAATTGGGGGACAGCCTCTCTCCTCCAAATAAGCGAAATCCCAACGAAACGATAAACTTTATTGGAAATGACTCAAAAAGAAAAACTTATACAGTCGAGGTTAAACTGGGTGACATAAAAATATTATTTGAAGACATAAGCAAAGAAGCAAGAATTTTAGATCCTTTTGAAATATCTGCACTAGATCTCAGATTAATCATTAGGCAACCAGGTTTATTTAAATTTCATAACCGATGCAAAGAGGTTACATAAAATGTCAGTTATAACCGATATTTTAGCATTTTTTAAGCTTTTGAAGTTGACAATAGATTCATTATTATCTATTAAAGAGATTTTATCTGAATCCACCTTAGAAATCCAAGAGTTAGTTGACCAGATCAAAAACGCTCAGATAGATTACGGATCAAAAATAAATGTGACCGGAATTTATTCTGATTTTGTTCCTGTATCAAGGCATCTTATTATTGATTTGGCAGAATATAAACATTGTCTTCCTATTGATCCAATACCATACAGACCATTTTCTATTGAAGGATATTATTGTTCTTCTATCCAGTATTATAAATCAGAATATGCTGGCGATCCAGAATGTATACCGGTATTTTTTAAAGTAGATACAAAAAGACCAACCATACCTTATTTATCCGGCACAACGGTTGAGATCAAAGGCAAACTAATAAGTATACCCGATATTTGGAAAAATTTTTTGGATGTTGACGCACCCGCAGGAATATTAGCAAAATCAATAGATTTGATAGGGGCAGAAAAGAATAGTTTTGGCGTGCTTCCTTGGAAAGTCGTTAGAGATAAAAATAATGTTTTGAAGAATGGTGGAGGACGGATATTGTCATCAGATATATTCTGGTCGTTTAATGAACGAATTGACAATCAGAGGATTTTATGCTTGAATGGAGGTAAAACCGAATTTCGCCAAGGCAATACTGATGAAGAATATGAAAATGTTTATGAATTTTATCTCGTTAATATTCTTGATGAAGACGAACTAAAATCTGCTTCAGAGTATTTATCAAGTAAGTTTGGTAGTAGCAAGGTAGATGCTCAATGGGACATGGTAAAAAATCAATATAATCAAACTAATTGGCTAAGACAGAAACTCGGACTTTAAGATCACAAATCAAAAAAAAAACAACAAACAAGATGGAAGTAGAGGAGCATATTGTTGAGGAATATTTCAGAAGAAAAGGGTATTTGACAAACTCAAATATCAGATTGGAAGGTAATCGTGAGATTGATATTTTAGCATTAAATCGTGAAGAAAAGCGCTATTTACACATCGAAGTAAGTGTAAGACTTGGATACTCATTTCAGTTGGTTGACAATGCTCACAAATTTGATATACTCAATTATCCAAAGAAGAAATTTGAAGACTCACAGGTAAAGGAATATATTAAAGAAATATTCGGCACAGATGACTACGAGAAAGTTATTGTTATATGGAGTAAACCAAAGAGAGACTGGGGAGAGATAAAAGAAGCTGCAAATGAGCAGAAAATTACGGTTTTATTTTTGGAAGACATATTAAAAGAACTTTTGAGGGATTTAAAGCATGATAAGAAGAATCAAAGAGATGAAATAATAAGAACACTTCAATTAGTATCGCGAATTGTAGAGGAAAAAGAGGATTGTGGGAAATCAAAGCTCAGGAGTGGGTAAAAGTCATAGAAGGTGAAAGAAAATGACTACAGAAATAGAAGTCATAGCGAAACTGAAAACCATACAGGAAGAAATCAGCGTTGCGTATTTCAATATCTTATTATTTGGAAGCAGAACAGGGCAGGATTTTGAAGAAGAAAGTGATTGGGATTTTATGATAGTTATAAATAGTCTCGTGAAAAGTTTAAAAACGGAGGCTGAAAATGATGAAATGGATGTTTAACACCGGAGACGAGAAATATGAAGACGATTAAGAAGATAAAGGGAATATTGGCAATGCACGGGGATGAATTAAGAGAGCGTTTTAAGGTAAAAGAACTGGGAGTTTTTGGTTCTTATGTGAGTGGTGAGGAGAAAAAGGGAAGCGATATGGATATCCTGGTTGAGTTTGAAGAGCCTGTAAGCCTTCTTGGGCTTGTGAGTTTGGAGAACCATCTATCCGACCTTTTTAGTGTAAAGGTTGACCTTGTGCCTAAGAGAGAGATTAGACCAGAGCTGAAAGAAAAGATTATCAAAGAGGTGGTTTATCTATGAACCGAGATATCTCAATCTATGTGAAGGATATAACGAAAGTTCTGGATGATTTAAAGCGTGAGGGGTAACTATGCTCAGGTTTGAGAAAGAGGAAAAGTTATGAATCCAAAAACAGAAAAAGTTTATAAGAATTTAATCAAAGATAAAGAGATTTAGGAGCAAATAGAACAGATAAAAAGTTATGAGTGGATGAAGGAGATAGAAGGAGAAAAGTAAAGAACATGATGACAACTCTCAAAGAACATATACTCAATTACGCAGAAAGGAGAAAAATAAAAGAAAAGATGATGACTATGTGCATGGGCACAGAATCCACCTATGCCACATTTTTGTAAAATGTGGCAATAGTGGTGATGATGGCAAAATACTCAGTGAAAAATGATTCGCAGGACATGTTTTGAACGAAAATGGATAACGAATGAACAATTCGATAAAATATGAGAAAAAATTCCGCAGCAAATAGAAAAGATAAGAAGTCATGCGTGGGTGAAGGAGATAGAAAAAAGCTAAAAAGTAAAAATGCCTGACAAAAACACCAGAATGGAAGAATCACGGGAGATAGAATATGCCAACCATATGCCAACTATCACAAGTATTTAGTAAAGCTATTGAAGGTGAATAAAAATGTTCAACCCAAATTTTAGATACACGAACAAAATCGTGAGGCAGCTCACTAAAATATCCGCATCGAGAGAGATAATACTCAATTCGCCGTTGATACCGAAATGGGAACTTACCTTAAGGCGTGAAGCCATTATCCGCAGTGCGCATTCATCTACGCGAATCGAAGGAAACCGGTTATCCTTAGACCAGGTAAGTGATTTAGCCGTTGGACGGGAAGTAATGGCAACGCGCAAGGACAAACAGGAAGTCTTGAAGATTTAGTTGAATGGGCGAATTCAGACGAAGCCAAAGAACTTGACCCTATACTCATGGCTGGCATTGCACACTATGAATTTGTGAGGATCCATCCTTTTGTTGACGGAAACGGCAGAACCGCAAGGGTTCTTGCAGCCCTAATATTATATCTGCGTGGGTTTGATACCAAACAGTTCTTCTGCATTGATGACTATTACGATTCCGATAGACAGGCGTATTACAGAGCGTTGCAAAACGTTGATCAGAAGACTATAGACTTGACCGATTGGCGGGAATAGTTCGCGGAAGGAGTAGCAGTAAGTATTGATGCGGTAAAAGAGAGAGTGGTAAGGCTCAGTAGCGAGAGATTAAGAAAAGCAAAAAGAGGTCAGATTGCTTTAACTGAGAGACAGATGCAGATGGTGGAAATTATCAACACCGCAGGTAAAATTACAAGTGGCGACATTCAAAAGATGTTTAAAATCTCACGGCAGGCTGCACACAAGGAAATAAAAGCATTGATGGAATTGGGAGTTATAAAATCACAGGGTGAAGGAAGAGCGACATATTATGTTCTCGGCTGAGTTGACGTATTGGTTGACGTATTGGTTGACGCAACGGTTGACGCAAAAGCAGAGTTGTAGATTTATATGTGCTAAAAAATTGTGAACGCAAGCGGATGGAACGAATACAATATTAGCATTACAAACCCGAACGATAATGATATACATAAGACGATCTATTTAGAATGGACACGATATAACTGGGACGATACGGAATGTTGGGTACGTGATTCACACTTCGATGGTAAAACCGTTGCGACCCTGGAGAATCTGATCGTGCATCCTGGGGATACTTTACAGGTTACGGCGCCTGTGCAGCTTAAGGCAACGGGCGAAAGGAATTTTCATATCTTTAAGGTGAGGAGTGATGAGGGATGAGCCTGAAAAATCAGCGTCTTTTTTATTGCTCTGGAAAAGCCAGATAGTCAAACAACACACTTTGCTTGGAGGTATAAAACATACCCATAGGAGGTCGTGCTATCTCGCTAACCAACAGTCCTGCCGAACCAAGAGCATAGATTAGATTCCGTAGTGTAGCTTTATGAATTTGCGTCAAGTCATGTTTCACAGAATTATAGTCTTGCCACCAAGCAAGATTACGCTTTTTGACATCATTTTCGCCTAAAGCCCCCATTGGTTTGAACTTGCAGCCCATAGGTATAAACGTTAATTCAACTCTTGAATACAGGCATATTCGTGGATTTTCTTTCCAAGTCTTCATGGTACTTTCAGGATCGCGAACTGTTTCTTTTACTGCGAGTTCAAAGAGGTTGCAAGATATAAAAAGCAGATTATAAACACGAATGCCAAAAGTGTCAAGATTCCTTTCGTCGAAATGGATAGTTGACCCTAGTTCATTGGTGTCGTTTTCTAAGCTATAGTACATTCTAATCATGCTAGATTTATCCATGTTATCTCCCCCTCTTTTTATTTTTTATTCCTTTATGGTTGTTTTAGATTCTTCCTCTGTGCTAAAACTAATTTCTTTTGTTAGAGTTTTTTGCCCATGATATTCCCAATTCAAGATAACAAAAACTTCTGATCCCTCTAAAGTGCGCCTATTTTTATCTGCTAATTTGTCTGCAATGAACCATCGTTTATATGTCGATCCTGGGTTGATGTCTAGCTTAGAGATTCTTTCAGTATGAGTATGATCACCTGTTTCTCTAAACCACCTACTGTTCCAGTCTATGCGCGTGCGGCTGTTATTGACCACAATTTCACCGTAAACATCTTTAGCAATATTCTTACCTTTGTTCTCAACAGAAACTCCAAAATAGGATTCATTGGATTGTTCTTTTTCCTCAGGTTGCAAAATGAGTTTTGGCCTTCTCAAATAATTTATTATTGGAAAGCAGCATACGACAATTAAAGTAGTGGCTGCTATGATTACATTTAGAATTGAGATCAGTTCCATACCTTATACTAACATTTTATCAAATAAAACTTTCAAATGTAGCAGTGACCCAGAATAGAATAGTCTGTAGCGGAACCGAAGGAGCAAAAGGCACAACTCTGTCATCTATAACAACGTCTTTGGTTCGCGATATAGGCTGCAAACGGAAAGTTGCATGCTTACCGACCACGCAATTCAAACCGATAACTTTGCAATTCGCGGTACCGTAGCGGATGTCGCCTTCAGAAAGTTTGACCGGCACAGATCGCTCCAACGTGATCTCCGAATTTTGTATCTGTATATAAGACGGATACATTTACGTGGAGGTAGTTAGTAGATGCTCGAACTGATATATTATGGATTGTTCTTGCTGCTGTATGGATTTGGTGCATGGACGTTCTTTAATGACCTAAATTTCAGCGGTTATAGGCACCATGTGCAAAATTGTCTGTTTTTACAGTTTTCGGGCACAGTCTAAAAATCAAGTGATTTATCACCGCCGATAGCGCAGAGACCACCGAGTCTTAAGACGGTTTCAATCGTTGCTTATGCTTTTTGGTGCCTCTGCGTTCTCCGTGTGCTCTGCGGTGAAACTTATTCTTTTACTTCCCAATGCCCGCCTTTTTTTTCCTTCATTGTTGTCTAATTTTGGCACAGCCATGCGAGCCGGTTTTTTTTATTATTAAATGTCTTCATCTTAATCAATTTACGTAATGGTGCGCATGATTATCCCCTTTTGCCGAAAGTTAAAGTTTTAAGTGCACGGGACATACATAATTAAGCGAGGTGAAATAGAAGCGATGACTGTATCGAAATACGCGTATGTATATACGAGAATAAGAGCGAGGATGAGCGAACTTATAGACGAGAGGAGACTAAGAGAACTTGTAGATACTCGCAGGGATGATTTCTTGTCTTCACTGATGGATACCACTGCGACGTATAAAGCTAAATTAACAAAAGCGGCTTTGGTAGGTATAGAAGCAAGAAAAATAGAGAAAACGTTGAAGGAAGACTTGATTGACCAATATTTAATGGTGATAGAATCAACGAAAGGTGCGATACGGGATGTTTTTGTGGAATTCCTCAGACGATTGGAGGTAAAGAATCTGAAAGCCGTTATCCGAACTAAAGCTGCGGAAGTCCATGTAATGGGAACGGGAACAGAAACAAGCACTGCAGAAGCACCTATGTTTTTCCCGGTTGAAGATTTCTTCAAACGAAGAATGAGCAGGTTGACCGAGGCGGACTCGATAGAAAACGTAATAAAACAGTTGGAGAATCCATATAAGCGGGTTTTAGAAGATGCGTTACCGGAATATGAAAAAAGCAAGCGGGTATTAGTCCTCGAGAACGTGCTTGATGAGGAAATCGCGGGTGCCATACGAGAAAAGGTAGAACGGCTGAGCGGAGCGGATAAGGGAATAGCAAGAAAAATTGTTGGGGCTGAGTTTGACATCGCGGATCTCATGATTTTGCTGCGCTGCAAATCAGAAGGGATTGCAGAAGCGGAGATACGGAAATATCTTTTGCCCGGTGAATTTTGTTTTGATTTCAATCTCGATGTTGGTACGATGAATGATTCAATTTCGGCAGAGAACGTGAGCAGCGCTGTCAAGTTGATGCCTGCTTCGGCATATAAAGAAGTGTTAACCGATGCTCTATCTAGTTATGATGCAGAGAAATCGCTCGTTCCTCTTGAAAACGCCCTCTCACAATATTTCTTCGTGACGATAAAAAGCATACTGAGGGGTTGTCCTATCAACATTGGCACGATTATCGGTTTCCTTTACCTCAAAGAAATAGAAATAAAGAATCTCTGCACCATTGCCGTCTGCAAGGAGAACGAAATACCTGCAGAGGAGACGATGAAGATAGTCATGCTGTGAGCCCCCGCACCTTTTATAACCACGAGATTACACAGATTTCCACGAGAGAGGAATACATGACTTTAAAATGTGTTTTTCTTTTCCGTAAACGCTTTTCTTTTTTTAAAAAAGAAAAGGGTTTATTGGTGAACTTGCACACCCTTTACACTCTCTATCCGCCCTATCTCCTCTATTAACTCACCTGGTATGCCCCTATCGGTAATAATTGTGAGTTTTGGGTCGTCCACGAGATATGGATCATCGCTAACTGCTTGTCTTATGCCAAACCCCCGCTTTGCTATCACCGTAGCAACTTCGCCAAGTATCCCCTTTTCTTTTGCGTCCTTGGGATGTATTATAATCACCGTGAGCCCCAACAAAGGAGCGATGTCAGCAAGAAAGGCAATCGAACGAATATTTCCAAATAGCTCTTTTAACTCCGGCTGATTTAAAATCCGTCTCACGGTCATATCCACCACCCGCCTGTCTACACCTACCTCGTTTGCTATCTGTGCATGGGGTATCCCAATCCCACCAGATACCACTTTTCCTTCTGAACTCACCTGAAATCCTCTTTCCAATAATAGTTCTACAACTTTCTTTTGCGATGGCAACCGCTCAAACTTCTCTACTACCTCTCTCCACATCGTCTTATCGAAAATCTATGTTTTTCTTTTCCGAAAACGCTTTTCTTTTCTGCGAAGCTTTTTTGGTAAAACTTTTCTTAAAAGTTTTAAAGAAAAGGGTTTACCGGTATCCTCTTTTCACTATCGCCTCTCTCGTTTCGTTTAATCCTCTTGTTGCCGCATCTACCTTATTGCGCACTTCCTCTTCCACGGATTGCAAACTCACGCGTAAAGACCGCTCCTTCGCATTTATCTCCTCTTCCATTCTCCTTAACCGCTCACCCACGCTTAAAAACAGTATAGCTAACATCCCTATCAATATCACTGATGACATTACGATCACTGGGTCGTCCTTAGGACTATCGCCATATACTAACTTATACACCAGCACAAAGGCAGAAAAGACCATCACAACCGAAAATATTATGTCTCTTGTTTCCATATTTCAACACCACTCCCCTCGCTTTCTTTCCCCACCTTCTTTTTTATTCCTTATTTGTAACATAAAAACCTAATTCTTCTTTTCCTATTTAAATATATAACCACAAGATTACACAGATTTTCACACAACTTTTTTACCTTTGTGGGGCTCTGCCCCACGACCCCGCAAGCCCTGTAAGGGCTTAGTAAAAACCTTGACTAAAAATATTTCCATAGTTTTTCTTTTAGCACAGGTTTTCTTTTTGTAAAAAAGAAAAAGTGTTATGCAAACGAAAAAGACGGCACTCATTCTGGCAGGTGGTAAAAGCCAGAGATTTTATCCCTTCGATAAATGCTCTATTACCTTAAACAATAAGCCGCTCATACAGCATGCTATTGACCGAATATCTAGCGTGACCGAGGAGGTAATAGTGGCAGCACGAGACGAGGAGCAGGGGGAGAGAATAAAAAAAATAATTAAAAATACCAATAAAATCGTTTTTGTCTTTGATTCTCCAAAGAACGTTGGACCGCTTGCAGGTTTTCTATCGGGTTTAGAAAGGGCTTCTTTTTCTTATTCCATCGTCATCGGCTGCGATATGCCTTTTGTAAACGAAAGCGTAGTGAAATTTCTATTTGAAATAGCAAATCGCGATAAATACGATGCCGTAGTGCCTGGATGGGAAAACGGGATGTTGGAGCCATTGCATGCGGTCTATCGAAGAGAGCCGATGCTGGCAGCGGTAAAGGAAGCAACAGGAAAAGGCGAGGGAAAGATTTTTAACGTTTTAGCACGACTTAAAAATATTAATTTCCTTCCTATAAGCAAGATAAGGGATATAGACCCCGGTTTAAAGACATTTACAAATATTAATACGGCTGAGAAGTTAAAAAAAATCCAAATCTTACAATAATTGCTTGAAATAAGTCCAAAAAGGTGTTTTCTCACAGCTCTTTATCTTTACCTTCCCCTCTTTTATCCCGCTCAGTATTGCGTCCAGCAGCATTTTTTGTTCGGATTGCTGCTCTATTTCTACCTCAACTTCGACAGTCGCAAGACCAACACATTCCGCAGAATGCGCATCGCTTCCCGCAACGGCGGTGATATTTCTACGAGCTGCTTTTCTCCTCGCTATTTCGTTCGCAACGCCGGAGAAATAGCGGGAATTGAATATTTCTATTGCATCTATGTCCAATTCGGAATGCACGCAAAGGTCGCCAATGCTGTGACGGAACGGATGGTAAGGATGCGGAGCAATAATTACAACCGTGCTATTCTTCTTCTCTCTCTGCCTCGCTATTCGTATCGTTTCCCATGGCGATAACCCCTTTGCTATTCCTTCTTCCATGCCGAGCACGATTAAATGCCCTTTTGAAGTCGTTACTTCTATACCCGGGATAATAATCAAACCCAACCCTGTATCAGCAACGTATTTCTGTGCCGCATACGAACCGTTCATCGTGTCGTGGTCACAGATTGCAATGCCATCGAGCTTTTTCGCTATCGCACTATCTACTATCTTGTCAACCGAATCACAGCCATCATGCGAGTAATTCGTGTGCACGTGCAGGTCGAGTGTTAATGACAGCGTTGGAGACATCGTTCGTCGTGATTAATACAAACTTTTTTGCTTCGCAAAAACCTTTACTAAAAAATGCTTGCGCTATTTTTGCTTCGCAAAAACATTAGTTTCTTTGGTAAAGCTTTCTTTTTGAAAGAAAGGTTTGTGCATGTCCAAAAATAGTATACTTTATATCTATTACACAATATATACAAACAAACATAAAAGCATGGCAGTAATAGAGACAGCGACAGTGCAAAGTTTGATTCAGCATGAATATTTTCACTTCTTCTTAATTTTGATAAGCTCCCTTCTTCTTGCCAAGGTAGTTCATTTTATCCTGGTGAAATACGTGGGAGGGCTTACTGCTCGAACAAAGACCGATATTGATGACATCATCTTGGAAATACTGACCAAACCGTTGTCCATTTTTATCGTTTTTGCTGGTTTGTATTTCGCATTAAAATCGCTATCCTGGCTCGAACCCTATGACGCGTATATAGACGGGATATTTTTTGTTGGCACTGTATTGTTAGTGTCTTTAATTCTATCCCAGATTTCGAGGGTTATACTGGATCTCTGGCTAAGGGTGCAGAAGAGATATGAGAAGATGCCTAAATTGATGAGCCATGTGGTTGCAGTTTTTATTTATCTCATTGCGTTTTTGGTGATTCTGGGCCATTACGATATAGAAATAACACCTTTACTTGCGGCTTATGGGTTGGGTGGGTTAGCTGTTGCACTGGCTCTACAAAACACGCTTTCAAACCTCTTCGCGGGATTACATATTATCTCTGACCGACCAATAAGTTTTGGGGATTATATAAAGGTAGAGGGAGGTATTTCAGGTTTTGTCGAAGATATTGGCTGGCGGTCCACGAGGGTGAGAACTCTGCCAAATACGCTTGTCATTATTCCAAATTCGAAACTCGCGGAAAGTGTAATCACAAATTATTCGTTGCCTGTCCTTGAGATGTCCGCGGTAATTCAATGTGGCGTTGCTTACGGCTCGGATTTAGAAAAAGTGGAGCGGGTCACGATTGACGTAGCGAAGCAGATACTGAAAACCACCCCGGGTGCGGTTAAAACCTTTGAACCCTTCACCAGGTATCATACATTTGGCGACTCGAACATCAATTTCTCGATTATTTTGCGGGTGGAGGAACCTGCGGCTAAATATATTGTTATACATGAATTTATAAAAGCGTTGAAGAAGCGATACGATGAAGAAGAGATTGAAATATCGTGGCCCGTGAGAAAAGTGTATTACGGGAAATAAAAAATAGGGGGGGGAAATCTTAATCCTCCTACTCTACTTATTTTATATATGAACCCCTGAAAAAGGGCTGCCGACTATCCCCCACATCACCGCACTCGTGATCGCACCAACCACTACCATAATGATGATATACACGACAATCGCCACAATCAGGTATATAATTCTTTTGTCTTCAGGCGTCTCCATAAACACGGGTATGCCTAAATACAGGATGTATACTCCATAGAGACCTGCCAGAAGGACCAGGAACGAAATTGACGGTATTATATACAGGATTCCTGCAAGGAGTCCTGGTGTAGATGCGTATGCAACGAGCTTTGTCGCCTGTATCTGGTCTTGCTTAGATGAAAAACTCGGTGCCAGCATATTCACAACGTATCCAAAGACGATGACGCCGATTATCGAGAGCACATACTGCATGATACCCCATGTCACTGCCCACTGAAGCGGCACCCTAAAGTGAACCATAACTGCTCCAACACCGACGACACCATAGCCTATTATGATACCTATCAGCGTAGGTACCGCAACTATTGCTACATACATAATCAGGTCTTGCATGCTCGGCTGTTCAGCTTTTGCAGCTTCTAACGTCTCCTTGGGTTTCAGCACCACATTCTTTGCTCGGTCCACAATTGCATTTATATCCATTTTTTAACCTCCTTTTTACTTTTTTCTCCCGTATATTGCATACTTATGCCCCACTCGGAAGCATGGATTCCATCATGCTTTCAAAGTCCGTTATCACCACATCATCAGGCAGTTCAAACACGCTAGGATATATTGGACCAAACTCGATGTTCTTCATCTCCATTACTGTTGTTACCGATGTTCCACCAAGCGTGCTTACCATCTCCACCTTAATGGGGAAACCATAATCCTTCCATACCCACATCTTCTGAGTCACTGTAGCATCCTCCGTAACGGTCTCAAACTCAATGACAGTACACTTCTTTCCATCTATCGTTTCAGTTCCAACGACTGTTGGGTTGTACTCCTCCATAGCCTCGGTAAACGACTGTGCCTGTCTTGATGTATCGTCGCTACTGAAATCCATCCTAATCGCCGTGTTCTGATCAGGGTCGTACATGTACATCACCTGCGCTTCCTTATCAATTATCGTAATCGACTTCATCCCCTCAATTGTAAAATCCGTTCTTTCCTTAGTTTCAGTTGACCATACCTTCATTGTTTCAGTTCCCGCAGTAGCACCTCCGGATATCACCAGATCATATGTGGCGGAAGGCGAACCCTTTGCCTTATTCAGAAGGTCACTTAACAATCCGCCGCTTGGTGTATCGGTAGATGTTTCAGCGGTTGACGGTTGTGATGCCCCTCCATCTTCAGTTGGCTCGTCACCGATGCAACCCGCACTTATGATTACTCCGATAAGAAGTAACCCAACAAGTATTGCCCATTTTTTCGATTTTTCTGCCATTTCTTTTACCTCCGCATTAAATCAATATTAAGAGAGTATTTAAACTTTTCGCTTTTGTTTTGTTATGTAAAGTCTAAAAGGGTCATAAACGAATCAAAAAAAATCGAAAGGCTTATATATTCATTAATCTGGACGTAATGCCGCAGATGACTATGGTAGCCTGGGTTCGACCCGATGATGGTTCGCCAATCAAGCAGGTTATTTCCCATGATAATGGCGGGTATGATCGTTCATTAGGAATTGATTCCCGTGGTGGAGGAACTGGCTGGTCAGCCTTTAGTGGGTCCGGGAATGTCTTGGGATACCACCCCGTTACAATAGGGGAATGGGCCTTTATAGCGGCAGTCTACGACCAGAATGCGGAAACAGTAAAGTTATATGTAAATGATGCCATGTATGAAGAAAAAGGCAGTCTTGGACCTGGCTGGGAGCACATTAATATTGGCACCAGTCCGTCCTACAATGAACATTTTTCGGGTATCATTGACGAACTCTACTTGCCAACTTTTTACATACCCTCCCTAAATACCCTTTGATGTGAGTTCACATCACAGAGCTCGAGGGGATGATATGTTCAAGCTTGTAAAGATACCTGATGAGTTTGGATCTTTCGTAGAGGGTTTTAAAGACCTTTTCACCAAACCAAGCCATAAGTCTTTCTCTCATATGATAATGCCATATCAGTATGCAATAAATCAAAGACAGTCTATAATCTCTGTGAGACAATGGCTGATGATTGGGAGGATAAGAAGGCACGCTCCACATACGATTGGTTCTTCAATCATGCAAAGTGGGACGAGGATGAGGTGGCACAACGCAAGGCAGATATGTCCTTCGACCACAGCAAGGGATATATCTGGGGAAAACGCTTTGTCACGTCCGTTCTGCAATGTAGGGGGCTTTTCATACCTCATAAAGCTAAAATGTACATCAAGGAGGAAGATGCCAGTTTAGATGGTTTGGAGTTCAGAACAAAGCCACAGATCGCGTTTGAAGATATGATCAAGCCTTTGAGGGGATACCTGAAGGTACAAAATTGATGATAGTCTTCGATAGCTGGTGGTTTTCTGCAGACCTCATAAACAAAGCTCATGGGTTGGGACACCATATAACCTGCCAGATCAAATCTGATAAGAACGTTATACCCGAAGATGGTTTTTCTATTCAGGTACAGGAGTACGCCAGGGGATTTAAGAAAGATGATTACAACAAGGTCAAAATCACGGTTCGGGGTAAAAAGAAGCGATATTCGGTTATAGAACGCATTGTTGAGCTTGAAAATATAGGAAAGGTCAAACTCATCATCTCCAGAAAGCAGAGGAGATCCTCTCAATCTATGAGGACAGATGGAACATAGAAATAAGGCACAGGGAATCTAACCAGAAGCTTGGATTCAAAGACTACCAGATACGTGGTAAAGAAGCTATTGAGCGATTCATTCAGGTTGCTTTTAGTGTGTGGACTGCTCTACTCCTGATGGAGGCTTGAAATCGATGCAGAAGGAGGAGATAAAGCTAAAACGATGGGTGAAAAGGTAAAACGAATAAAGACTTCCGGCGTCATTGATCTGATAAAACAGGTGCTAGACTACTTCAACCTTCCCTATCCTGATGGAGAGCTTTTAGATAAGATTCGGAGGATGGGGTTTAAAACTTAGCAGGTATAGTAAATGATTATAGAGGATAACCCGCTTAAAAGGGAAAGTAAGAACTATGAATATTGAACTCACTGATGAATTGATGAGAAAAGAGAATCTATCTCGTTTAATATCTGCGATGCATCTTATCGAAGAGACTTTTGGAAAGAATTGGATTGAGCAAAATCTTCAACCAGATTGGGGAAAACAGGAAGAATTCAGACCTTATGACGTGAATTTTGAATTTCTTACAAAAGGTGAAAAAGTCCATCCGTTAAAGCTTAATTGGATGAAAGGCGATTTACAATCGATGGTCAGAGTTATCAGTCTTGGTGAATATGTAACAATCTTAAAAGCAGTCCCGAACTTTGATGATAAGATAAAAGAGTTGAAAAATAAAGAAGATTTCAACAGTATTTATTTTGAGTTGAAAGTAGCATCTTTGTTCAAAAAGAAGAAATGTTTTATCTCTTTCATAAAACGAAGACGGGATGGGACAAAAACCCCAGAATTTAGTGTAGAATACAATGGAATAGAATTTTTTGTTGAGTGCAAAAAGAAAGCTCCACTAACGGAAAGAGAGAACCAAATACAAAGAATTTACAATGAAATAGCATCTAAGATTCTAACCTTGATGAGGGAATATAAGGTAAACTTAAAGGTTGATCTTGAGTTTTTAACCATTCCAAAAGATGAGGAGAAGATCTTAAAAGAGTTGTTTCAGCACATTAAAGACACTACCCCGGGCAAGTTATTGATTAAAGATGTATGTGAGGTTAACATATCTAAATTGTTGCCTTTTGATTATGCAACGCCTTTTATCTCTGTTCTCTCTCCTAAGGATTTTGATACGAATTGGAGTTATACAGTAGTCAGCTTTGAGGCAAACGAGGCAGGGAAGCGAATTGCTGTGGAAGGCTATGAAGCAGCAGATTTGCATACATTAGCGGTAGCGCAATCTAAGAATTTCTGTGTTGTAAGGTTCAATTCCCCTTCAGATCCCATTATAGAGAATGTTATCATTGCAAGTACACTTGCATCCATTCATAATGCGACAGAGAAATTTAAAGAATACAGCCCCGGAATTATATATGTTGAAGCAGATAAGAGCAGATATGATCGTTTAAATCAAAGAAATCTTCTTAATAAATTAGAAAACGAAATAAACAACCGAATATTTGAGAATGAGCCAAATGTCTGGGGTATAGTTCTAACTACCGAAATCTACTTGGAAAAGGAACCATATTACACTCTCCAGACACCTGCAAGATTTATTCAAAATTCACACGCGCAAGTGCCTCCAAATATTCCAAAAATAGTTTTTAACAGTTACGATGATGTAAATTGCTAAATCCAAATCAGCCACCAAGGATGCCCCGGAATTTATTCCGGGTGTGGAGCGGTTGGCGCTGT
Source organism: Candidatus Methanophagaceae archaeon GoMg1 (assembly GCA_013180605.1). Lineage (GTDB taxonomy): Archaea > Halobacteriota > Syntropharchaeia > Alkanophagales > Methanospirareceae > QEXZ01. The sequence goes on from QBUL01000147.1 coordinate 15,435, forward strand.
CACTTCTCCTGTCGGCGATACCGCACCTCCTTCCGGTGCCTTTTCACCGACGCAGCCTGCACTTACGATTACTCCAAGGAGGAGTAACCCCAAAACTATTGTCCATTTTTTCGATTTTTCTACCATTTTTTTTTTTTTTACCTCTGTATATTCTGGATTAAGTAAGCTTTTAAGCTTTTCGTTTTTTAGGCGTTGAAGCTATGTGGGCATTTTGGGGGGGGGGCTGTAGGAGGCATAGAAAAGAATATAGGCTGACGATAACCAGACCTGCGATAAAAAAGAAAAGAGTGGGATAAAGACCCCTCACACACGAAATCCTTGTTTCAATCCCCCAGCAATCCGCCAATACTGAGCGGTGAACTGCTCCTTCCGGATGTTCCCGATGGCATGAACGGTCTGAGCGCAGCCGCTAAATTCGCTACCGTCAGGGATTGCAAAATCACCGCAAGCATGGATAAACGCAGTTCCATTTCCACCCAATCTCTCCAATATAAATCCTTCTCTACCAAAAAGTCCCGCTCCTAACTTCTTCGTAAATGCTATGTCGAGGTCAACGCCATCTTGAGCGCACAAAAAAGCATCCTTCTGCGCAAGGAATTCGTTGCCCTTGAACTCAATTGGTTTTATTCTCCCCGGTGCGTTGCCAGCAAAAGACACGAATCCATCTCCATTCGGCGTGAATTCGGTCATAAAAAAAAACGTTTCACCCGTAAATTTTCGCTTAAGCCCCTTTAGAAAACCACCTTTTGTGTCTTTGCATTCATCTGCATGTTGTCGCTCATATAGATCATTGCACCCGCCTCTCCATACACCACCTCTCCAGAGGATAATTTCGTAACGACCATCTGGAGATTATCCCCAATTATTTCGTATTCCATATTTACAACCTCTGATTTATATCCGGATATTAGGTACATTTAAGCTTTTCTGTTTTTGTGTTTGTTCCCATTCTACCTTATTCCTGATCTATTTAATAATCGCACACAAAACCGCAATCACCCGGTCTATCTGCTCTTTACTTATAACCAGTGGAGGCACCAACCTTATCACGGTATCCGAAGTGCAATTTATTAAAATCCCACGTTCAATCGCTTTATCTACTACTTCGCCACAGGGTTTTGTTAATTCTATCCCGATCATCAGCCCTTTTCCTCTTATCTCCTTCACTACCGGATTTGAATATAGCCCTATCCCCTCGTCACGAACCTTTTCCATGAAATACGCACCCAGCTCGCTTGATTTTTCTACCAATCCTTCCTCCTTGATCACCTTTATAGATGCCAATGCCGCTGCACACGCCAGTGGATTGCCGCCAAAGGTCGACCCGTGCTCGCTGGTTTCAAATTCTATTCCCTCCTTTGCGAGCATTGCACCTATTGGGAAACCCGCACCCAGTGCTTTCGCTATGGTCATTATATCTGGCTCTATGCCTTCGTGCTCCTTGCAAAACCATTTACCGGTACGACCAAAACCCGTTTGTATTTCATCCAAAATCAGCAAGACGCCTCTCTCACTGCATATTTCCCGTACCTCTTTCAAATACCCCGCTGAAGGAACTACTATTCCTGTTTCTCCCTGGATGGGTTCTAATATAACCGCAGCAGTGTTGGTGTCTATTACATCTCTGACAGCATCGGCATTGTTGTATGGCACAAATTCCACGCCGTCCTGCAGTAAAGGCTCAAATACACCTCTTAATTTGGTTCCAAACGTTATGCTTAACGACCCGAGTGTTCTACCGTGAAAGCTGCCTTCCGCTGCTATGAACTTACGCTTCCCTGTCGCTTTACATGCCAGCTTCAATGCCGCTTCTATACTCTCCGTACCAGAATTACAGAAAAAGACCTTGTCCATACCGGTTATCCCCGAAAGTTTCTCTGCAAGCTTCACCTGCGGTTCCGTGTAATATAAGTTCGAGGTGTGCATGAGCTTCCCCGCTTGCTCTTTTATCGCATTCACCACCGCAGGATGGCAGTACCCAACCGCGTTTACGGCAATGCCCCCGACACAATCTATGTACTCACGACCAAAAAAATCTTTTACTGTCGCACCTTTTCCCTCTTTTAGCACTATTCGTGGTCGTTTGTATGTCTGCATCATAAATCTCTTTTCTTTCTCAAAAACCTCTTCCGGGGATGAAAACATCCATATCACCTCTTTTCTCGAGAGCCTCGCTTCACTCATTAGATTTATATACTGGTATTATCTTAAATATAAAAGGTGTTGAAAATGGCATTAATCATAGAAACGTTTTTATCAACAGGTCCTCTTCCTACACCTCCGGAAAGAGCAGTGAGGGCATGTTTAGAAGTGCGAAAGATCAATTTCTCACCCGAATTTTAGCGATTATGGGCACTATGTAGCACTATGTAATATCTTATCGGCACCCGTTGCCTTCATGAGTGATAATTGCTTCTTGGTAGCTCAGGAAAGTTTCCATCTCTCCCTGCCTTTATAGGAGAATTCAACAAGCGTAAGATTT
>QBUL01000146.1 GCA_013180605.1 Candidatus Methanophagaceae archaeon GoMg1
CGTTGTTAGCATATCCCACCTCTGGTTCGCTTTTACTTCAGGCTGAAGACCGCCTCAGGCTCTTCAGAAAACTTTTTAGAAAAGTTTTATCAAAAATGCTTCCGCTATCCCCCTCACGAGGGACACCCTGCCACTGTCGGCTTCTGCACCGATACGGGTAAACAGCACAGGAGGGATTTTAACCCTCTGGCTGATTAGGTTACGAGGCACGCTCCCCGCAAGCCCTGTAAGGGCTTATGTGTACTCTTGTGGTTTAACTTTTACGTGCTGGTACGGTATAATCCTCGTATGCCTTTACTAAATGCTTCGCTAATAGTATTGTCGTGCAATAAAACAGCACCAGCATGACATATCTCACACCTCGAAATACAAAATCCCCCGGCTGCGGCACGTACCCGTACTCCTCTTCCACCTCGCCCATGATTCTCCCTATTAGCCCATACCACCGCATCCCATAATAAAAAATAGCGTAAACGTTTATCGCGCAAAGCCCAAGAGCTAGTCCCTGGATGGTTCGGGTCAAATCCATCTTCCGTTTCACTTTCACGCTCAAAGCCCCGAGGTATCCGAAGAGGAACCAGCCGATTATGACAAGCGAAATACCCGAGAACGTGCTTTCCCAGAAGGTTACAACGTCATCAATGGTTATCGCTACTCGCCATAAAATCGCCGCCGCTATGATCACTACCAATGTTCGTTCATGCGTAATCACCCGGAACATAGCTTCTTTTATGTTCTTTGTGCGTTCCTTCTTCCCCTTCCTCTTCTTCGGTCTTTCTTTAATCAGCAGTCGGTAATTCTCATGCATGCCCTTTAGATGTCGCGCCATGGCAATTGTTATGCAATAATACGCCACGAACAGGACATATCGCACATCGCGGAAGATAAAATCCCGCGCTACAGAAACTTCTACACGCAGTAATCCACCCCATCGCATTCCATAGTAAATCATAATGTAAAAGTTCAGCACGAGCACACTAAAGGCGATACCGCGATAAATCCTATTTGATACCGGCCACTCCGTTGGTTTCACACTCATTGAATACATGTGTGCCAAGACGAGCCAGCCAATTATGAACAGACTTACACCCGAACAGGCACTTTCCCATACGCTTATTTTTGCATCAGCGCTTACAACCGCTCGCCATAAGAACGCTATACCGCCTACTACTATTAGTATCCTTCCATCGGTTAGTACCCGGAATAAAAAATCCCTCTTGTTCATCTAAAGCGCCAGGCATATCTTTTTAAAAAAAGGGAGATAAGAAAACGGACTTTGTGTAAATCCGCGCAATATAAATAAAGATACTATTCCTTGTACTCCTTCTCCCCTTTTTTAATCAAGAACTCACACTCTTCTGATGCCCTTTCCAGATATTTAGATAGCACTATTGACGTGCAAAAAAATATCACCAGGACAAAATATCGTATATCGCGGAATACAAAATCCAGTGGCATCAAAGCCTCTTCCGAAGCTGGCATGAATATTAATCTGTACCACCGCATCCCGTAGTAAATGAGAGCATATATGTTCACAGCGAAAAGTGCAAAAGCAAATCCCTGGTATATCTTTGCAACGCTTGGTCGCGTAGTCCTCACTGCCAATGAACTTATGTAACCGAAGAGAACCCAACCCAGTATGAAAAGAGCCATACCCGAGCACATACTCTCCCACAGAGCTATTTGTTTGTCGAAACTTATGACGGCACGCCACAAAAATACCACGCCTAATATCACTATTACCGTCCGTTCATCCGTTAATACCCTGAACATTGATTCCGCTGCGCTCACTTTCCGCATCGCAGGCATTTTTTCGGTTACCAGCAGGTAATTGTCGTGCATCTTCCTCAGATGTCCCGTCGCCCATATTATTCCACAATACGCCAGCACTAACGCGGCGTATCTCACATCTCTGAGAAGAAAATCCCTTGGCACATAAACCTCTGTTACAGTCATTAATCTATGCCATCTCATCGCATAGTAAACGAGAACGTAAGCATTCAAGGCGCTTACGCTAATGGCAATCCCCTGAGCAAGCTTGTTCGAAATTATCCAGCTCGTCTCTCGCTTAGACAGCAGATAGAGATAACTGAAGATAAACCAGCCCAGTACGATAAGAACAACACCTGAGCACACACTTTCCAGAGGCGATATCTCTTTGTCAATGCTTATGGCTGTTCGCCATAAAATCGTCACAACCGCTATCACTCCCAGAGTTCGCCAGTCCATTATCACCGTTTCGACTGAAATCTTATCGGTGCTCATTTTTATCTAAAAATCCCCCCATCCCCTATTTATCTTATTCTTATAAATATCTGATGGATAAGGGTATATAAATACATTTCGATTTTTATTTCGGCAGAATCAAAATCTTTTCACTCTTTATTCTTCAACGAACCCCTTGACATTTTTAAACGTAAAAAGAATAAAGCATTATCACTAATTAGTCTAAATGAGGAGAAATAACGAGCGGATAGAGGGGGGAATAAGGGGGAAGATGATAAAGGGGTTGAATTATAGATTTTTTATATTGCTTTCTACTGTGTTAGCCTGCACTATCGTAGCTTTTTTTGTCGGTTTTATCAAGAATGAAACAATCGTCTATACGCATTTTTTCTATATCCCTATCCTTTTAGCTGGGGTGTGGTATCGTAAGAAAGCCGTTTATATCGCTCTTTTTCTCAGCTTTATCTATATCCTTGCAACCTATCCTTTGACCCATCTTTCGATAGATGTTTTTGCAAGGAGTGCTATTTTTGTAGCAGTAGCGTATGTTATCGGGCTTGTTAGCGAGAAGCGAGCTAAAGGAGAGGAGAAGCTAAAAGAAACAAAAGATTATCTGGATAATATTATTACGAGTTCTGTGGATGTGATTGCTGTTGTGGATATGGATGGAATAGTGCGTTCCTGGAACAAAGCAGCAGAAGACTACATGGGTTATACGGCAGCGGAGGTAATAGGAACCAGCAACAAAAAATTCTTTGCTGACCCGGAAGAAGCGGAGAAAATAGTGAGAATAGTGCAGAGAGAAGGGGGGCTCAAGAATTATAGAACAACCGTGTTAAATAAGGATAAAAAGCCGGTACACGTCAGCATGTCAGCGGCATTGTTAAGAGACAAAAATGGCGTGCCGATAGGCACTGTACGTGTGAGCAGAGATATAACAAAAGAAGTGGAGTTGGAAGAGAAAATAAAAGAGGAGCGTGACAACCTGAATTTGATACTTGAGAGCATGGATGATGGTGTGTACATTGTATCAAAATACTATAAAGTAGAGTTTATGAACAAGGTTTTGATTGATGCATTAGGATACCATGTCGGCGATATCTGCTATAAGGTGTTTCATAATAGGGATGACCCCTGTCCACAGTGCAAAAATACTGAGGTGATGAAAGGAAAGACAGTGAGGTGGGAGTGGGACTCTCGCAGGAATAACAAGACTTATGACCTCTTTGAGACACCTTTGAAGAATATTAAGGGCACTATATCAAAATTAACGATATTTAGAGATATAAGTGAGCGAAAGCGAATGGAGGATGAGTTAAGGGATGCTGAGGAGCGATACCGGGTAATCTTCGAGCATACACTCACCGCTTTGTGTGTCATTGAACATAGCGAAGTAGTATCTCTGGCAAACAAAGAATTTGAAACCCTGAGCGGATATTCAAGGGAAGAAATAGAGGGTAAGAAGTGGATTGATTTCATCGCTGATGAAGATAGAGATAGGGTTCAGAATTACTGCGAGGAAAGAAGAAAAGGAGAAGCGTCGGCATGCTGTGAATTCAAGTTTGTTAGCAGCAATGGAGAAATTAAGCAGGTGAATGCATGGATAGAGCCAATCCCTGGGGCAAATAGGTGCATCGCCTCCTTGCTTGACATTACAGAGCTAAAAAGGAAGGAGGATGAACTGCGTGAGACCTGCGAAAAACTTACGGAGCTGGACAAGATGAAGCGGGAGTTCCTTAACGTGGCTTATCATGAGATGCGGTCCCCTCTTGCTCCCATTGTGGGGTATGCAAGTATGTTGGAGCGCTGTGAACTATCGGACAAGGGGAAGAAATATCTCTATATTATAGAGCAAAGTGCAAGAGAACTTGAGAAGATGATTAATCGGATGTTGGAACTTGCACGCATTGACAGTAAGAAAGTAGAGCTGAGTTTGGAAGGGGTGTATATTCCTGAAGTCGTGGCGGAGGTGGTTAAGGGCATTGAACCTGAGGCAAAAGGGAAGAAGCAGGTTATCTCCACGGTCGTCCCGGAGGTAAAAATTCAAGCGGATAAGCAGAAGGTGGGCGCTATTTTCTATAACTTGATTTCCAATGCAATCAAATATACAGAGGAGGAAGGGAAAATAGACATCATGGTTGAGGATAGAGAGAGGGAGGGGGATATACGTGTTTGTATTGCAGATACAGGGATTGGCATTCCAGAGGAACATTTGCCAAAGATTTTTGAGCGATTTTATATGGTGGATACTTCTTTGACGAGGAAGTCAGGTAGTCTTGGGCTGGGCTTATCTATAGTTAAGGAATATGTAAAGTTGCATGGCGGGACAGTATGGGCTACAAGCGAATTTGGGAAAGGTTCGAAATTCTTCTTTATAATGCCAAAAAGACAATAATAAAATTTGAGGAGGGAGAAGATGCAGAAGAAGAGGATATTGATTGTGGAAGATGCGGCATACATGCGTGATATGCTAAGTGAGATGCTGAAGCAGGAAGAGCGAAGCTATGAAGTGGTGGGCTTCGCGGTTAATGGAAAGGAAGCCGTGGAGAAATATAAAGAATTGAAGCCCGATCTTGTCACCATGGATCTGGTCATGGAGGTGATGGATGGGATTCAAGCGATAAGGGAGATAAAGAAAGATGACCCAAACGCTTTGATTATCGCAATCACCGCATTGGGCACGCCGGAGCAGAAGAAAGCAGCGCTGGATGCGGGAGCTGAGGGATACCTGTGGAAACCGTTCACCATAAAAAATTTATTTGACGCGCTCGAAAAACTGCTGAGCAAGAGAAGGGAATGAGCGAGGAAGTGCTACTTGAAGAGGTTTTGCGGTCTCTCAGAAGGAGCCGGGTGAGGACTGAAATCGTAATGTATCTCTATAAAATTTATCCCCGGGCTTCGTATCCCGCGGAGATTTCGAGGAACACCGGGATAGACCCCACAAATATCCTTGGGGGGTTGCGAGGGATGGGCACTAGGTTCGATGAGTCAACTTCTCTTCTAACACAAGGAGTGGTAGAGAAGATAGAGCGTGAAAAAGCGACATACTACCGGCTTTCAGAACGGGGAAAATCGTTGATAGAGAGCATACAGGAAACTTAGTGGCTAATTTCAAATCAATTACGAAATTAAGAATTAGAGGTAATTTATAGTAGTCTGTTGGTAATTGGCTCATTATCGCCCTCTGTTTTTTATATGACGTCATCGACAAAAACCGAAAAGCTTTTATATACCTACATATACACATGTACATGTAAGCACATGTGTATGTGCTGAGAGGGAGAAAAAAAAAAGATAAAAAATAGGAGGGAAAAAAAGAAAATGGAAATAGGAATAGGTAGAATTTTGGACTCGTGGAGCTGTTTTGGCAGGAACCCGATGCTTGCAACTCGGGTAATGTTTGATGTGGCGGGGGCGACTGTAACGCATCCTAATCCGGTGCGTCACATGCTGGAATTAGAGAAGAGCGGTTACCTGGAGGATACCCGAACGTTAGCGGTGTGGACTGCGATGCTGTATTCGATAGCTTTTGGCGCATCGTATGCGCTCATGGCAATGACGTACGGTGTGTTTTGGATTTAGGTCGAGTAGACAACAAAAAAGAAAGGAGGGATTAAAAAAAAAATGTTTGGTAGAGGTAAAAAAGCGGGATTGGCGGATGTATCTCAGTCTCTTAGAAAGAGCAGGGTACGAAGTGAGATTATGATGTATTTGTACAACGATTATCCCGATGCTTCGCATCCTGCTGAGATTGCTAAGAACACAGGGATAGACTCCAAAAATGTCCTTAAAGGACTGAGAGGGACGAGCTGGCTTGATGCAGTGAAATCTCTTCTCAAGCAGGGCGTTGTAGAAGAGATAGAGCGTGAAAATGGGACATTCTACCGGCTTTCGGAACGTGGTAAGTCGCTGGTAGAGAGCCAGCAGGAAGCATAAAAAAGAAAGGAGGGAAAGCAGAATGATAGATTTAATAAGTAGCATACCGAATGTACCTCCTGCCTTTATTTATTTTGCAGGAGCGGCATTGATACCCTTGCTCGGGACGGGCAAGGCGAGGAAGATTTATCTTGTCGTCTTAGCTGCGCTTGGGTTAATCGCCGTGGCGTTGATAGGACCACAGACGAACTGGGTATTCTCTGTTCTACCAGGATTTGAGCTGACATTCCTGCATGCTGATTCATTGAGCCTTATAATGGGTTATATATTCGCCATAATCGGCGCTGCGGCGATAATATACTCATTGGATATAGTAAAGGAGAATGGCGAGCTTGTATGTGGCTTGCTATATTTAGGAAGTGCGCTGGGCGCTGTATTTGCCGGTGACTTCTTCACGCTATATATCTTCTGGGAGATAATGGCGTTCTCTTCGGTCGGTTTAATCTGGTACAGCCGGACAGAGCGGGCGACAAATGCGGGGATGCGATATATCATATTTCACTTGCTTGGAGGCTGTGCCCTTCTTGGGGGAATACTGATACATTACATGAATACGGGTTCTATCACGGTTGGACCCGTAGAATCGGGCATAGGATATTTCCTCCTGCTTATAGGAATAGGTGTGAACACTGCATTTATACCACTTCATTCATGGCTGCCGGATTCGTACCCGAAGGCAACGATAGCAGGTGCCGTATTTATGTGTGTGTTTACGACAAAGACAGGTGTATATGCACTTGCGAGGACTTTCCCGGGTGCAGAACTTTCGCTACTCGGTAACGCAGTCCCATTTGTAGCATACATGGGCGGTGCGATGTGTCTCTACGGCGTTATATTCGCACTGATGCAAAACGACGTGAGAAAACTCCTCTCTTATCACATCGTAAGTCAGGTAGGCTACATGGTAGCGGGAATAGGAATAGGCACGTATATAGGAATAAACGGAGGAATCGCACACGTTTTCAATCATATCCTGTACAAGGCGCTGCTGTTTATGTGCATGGGTGCAGTGATATATGCGACCGGGAAGAACAACCTCACAGAACTTGGAGGACTGGCGAAGAAGATGCCGATAACGATGATAACGTGCGTGATAGCAGCCCTTTCCATTTCTGGCATGCCCGGCTTTAATGGATACGTGAGTAAAGGTATGATAGTCCATGCCGTGGAATTAGAAGGGATGCATATCCTTGCACTCGTTTTGATACTGGGTTCGGTGGGCACTTTCCTGTCTTTCTTAAAACTCACATATTTCGCGTTTTTCAAAAGAAATGATGGAATAAAAGCGAAAGAAGCGCCGCTGCCCATGCTTATCGCAATGAGCGTTACGGCTTCCCTTTGCGTTGTCCTCGGTGTATATCCAGAACTGCTCTACGGAATACTTCCTTATCCCGAGGTTGCGTTACACTACCATGCATACGCATTTGGGCATACGATAGGCACACTGGAGTTACTGATGATGACCGCGGTGGGATTTCTCGCGCTGCAATTTGTATTCTCGCCCCACGATAGAATAACGTATGACATAGACTACCTTTACAGGAAGGCAGGAAGAGGATTTATATGGTTCTGCGAGCAGCCGTTAGTGACTGTTGCGAATTTTTTTGATAAAAGCTTGCTGAAACTCGCTGATGCAATCGTATGGTTCAGCAGGAATCCAACGGCGGCGTCAAGAATAATGGTGGTTATGGTAGGTGCAGTGGTAACGAGACCTTTCAATCCCGCGCATACGCAATACGCGCGTGATTTGGAAGAGCTCAAGCGGATGTATCCGGGAGAAGTGCCGAGAGTGGCGATAGGAACAGGTGTGCTGTTAGCACTCGTGCTTTTCACGCTCTATTTGATTGTTTATCTGACGCATGGAGTGCTGTGGATGTGATTGGAGCCAATAGGCAAGTAGGGAATAGCCAATAGGGAACAGGGACAAAAAAAATAAAAAATGGTGGGGGCTTGCCAAACAAGTCCCATACCTATATCACTCTTGCAAATGCAACCCAGATTTCGGTTGTTGCGATACTCCTGCTTTCGTGAAGGAAATCTTCAATCATTTTCGCTTCTTCCACCATGCCTGAGTTCACCATCACGCGCGTTACGAACAAATAGACATCTTTTTCTATTACTTCTATTTACTCGTTAAGATTTAGACAAAAAAAAGGGTTATATTTTATATACAACATAGAACTTAATTTAGGATACTATCAATGGAGGTATGAGGGCAGAAGAAAGATGGATAAAAAGGTGCTGAAAGGATTACTAATAATGATTGCATGTGCAGTATTAGTGGTATCAGTGGTATTCGTATTTGTGCTGCATTCTGAGCATTCAGAACTTTTAGAAGGTTTTCTGTACGGAGCGATAGGAGTAGGTCTATTCATGATAATGGCTAAGATATTGTCGCTAATACAAAAGGAGGGGAAACAGGATGATTGAGTTTGATATACCTCCTTTTCTCATTTATTTTTTAGGTGCGGCATTAATCCTGCTGCTGGGAAAGGGAAAAGTAAGGAAGATTTTTCTCGTTGCTTTAGCGGTTTTTGGCTTTGTCTGTGTCGCGCAGATACAACCTCATACCGGCTGGGTATTTCCCATTTTCTCGGGAATTGAGCTGACATTTTTGCATGCGGATAGGCTTAGCCTGATAATGGGGTATATATTTGCGTTAGCAGGTGGTGGTGCGATAATATACGCGATTAGCACGGTAAAGGAGTCGGGACAATATGTGTGCGGATTGTTATACATGGGAAGCGCTTTAGGAGCGGTATTTGCGGGGGATTTCTTCACTTTGTATATCTTCTGGGAGATAATGGCATTCTCTTCGCTCGGTTTAATCTGGTATGAGGGTTCGAAGAGGGCGAGAGATTCGGGGATGCGATACATTTTATTTCACCTGTTTGGTGGTTGTGCTCTTCTTGCCGGGATAATCATTCATTATACGAACACGGGAGACATAGCGGTACAATCCATAGAACCGGGCATAGGATACTTTTTACTGCTAATCGGGATAGGCGTAAATGCGGCGTTCATACCTTTTCATACTTGGCTGCCGGATTCATATCCAAAGGCGACAATCGCAGGCACCATTTTCTTGTCCATATTTACGACAAAGACGGGTATATACATGCTTGCGAGGACTTTCTCGGGTATGGAAGCGGTAGCATACATGGGTGGAGCGATGTGCCTCTACGGCGTTATATTTGCGATATTGCAGAATGACGTGAGAAAACTCCTTTCTTATCACATTGTAAGCCAGCTGGGCTATATGGTGGCAGGGGTGGGAATGGCAGGAGTAGGAATGGGTGTTATGGGACTGGATGCCGCCGCCATGGGGACAATGGTGGAAAAATTAGCGTTAGATGGCGCTATTGCGCATCTTTTTAACAACCTCTTGTTCAAGACCACGCTGTTTATGTGCATGGGCGCGGTGATATATCGGACAGGGAAAAACAATCTCACCGATATGGGCGGACTTGCGAGGAAGATGCCAATAACGATGATAACATGCGTAATAGCAGCTCTTTCTATCTCGGGTATTGTGGGCTTTAATGGATACATAAGCAAAGGGATGGTAATTCACGCTGCTGAACTGAAAGAGATGCATATTCTCGCATTTGCTTTGACGCTGGGTTCGGTAGGCACGCTAATATCATTTATAAAACTCACCTACTTCGCGTTTTTCGCTAAGAATGAGCACATAGAAGCGAAGGAAGCGCCGTTATTCATGCTCGTTCCGATGTGCATTACCGCTTTCCTATGTATGGCTATTGGGCTATACCCAAAGTTGCTTTACTGGATATTACCCTTCCGAGATGCGGCGTTCCATTACCACGCATTTGCACTCGGGCACACGTTAGGGACAGTGGAACTGGTGCTGATGACTGTTTTCCTGTTCTTCATGCTTGGGTATTTTGCACCTCACGAGAAGATAACGTATGACATAGATTACCTGTATAGAAAGGCAGGTAGAGGATTTATATGGTTCTGTGAGAATCCGTTAGCGCGTTTTGCGATTGGGTTGGAGAAGGTAGTACTGAGAATTGCGGATTCTTTCGTCACTTTCGGCAAGAATCCAATAAGAGGAATAAGAATGGTGGTGGACACGATAGGCGTAGCGCTGTTGAAACCTTTTGTTTTTGTTTACAATCTAGTAATACATCCGGTGTACAGGCATTATGAGCGAGACCTGGAAGAAGTAAAGATGCGACCAGCGGAAGAACCCCTGGAGCGAATGAGCATTGGAACCGGAGTGCTGCTGGTGCTTCTCTTTTTCGCTTTATATTTGATTGCTATGCTAATACATGGGTGGCTGGCTTAGCATTGTGAGTACAATTAGCGGTTTAGCTATTTAGCGGCTTAGAGGTTTAGCTATTCGAGTAATCGCTAAAAAACCAGCCATCTAATCTGCTTGAAAGTCCTAAAACCTAACACCTGGATGGAACCTGACACCTGTTTAAATTACATTCTCAAGCGCTACTTCTACAAGCCTATAGAAATACATAGAGATTACGTTCAGCCCCAGAATAAAATCCAGGAGGAACAAAACCGAGAAAATCGCGGTTATTGATAATGGAATGAGCATGAACAAAGGCGCTTCTTTTACTTCCTTCTCTTTTGCCTCCCCTTCTGGCTGCTTGAAGAATGCCGTATGTATAATAGGGAAGAAATAAACGACATCCAGCAAAGAAGCTATTAAGAGAACAAACAAAAAGACAATTTCATGCGCTTGTAACGTTCCCAGGCAAAGGAACCATTTACTTATAAACCCACACGCGGGTGGAATGCCGCACATTCCAAGCGCACCGATAGAGAATGCGAGCATCGTTACCGGCATCGTTTTCCCTACGCCACCCATCTCACTTATGTTCTTCTTCCCTGTAACGACCATTATCGCTCCAGCGCAAAGGAACAACGTTATCTTCATGAACCCATGGAAAGGAATGTGGATCATCGCCCCCCTTATCCCGTTTGAAGTTAGCAACGCGGCACCCAGGATTATATACGACAACTGGTTTATCGTGGAGTATGCCAGTCTTCTTTTCAAGTTATCCTGTGCGATGGCAAATAAATTAGCGACAATCATTGTGAACCCAGCTATGCACGCAAGCACTATTCCAAGTCCGAGCGAGGTCATCAAATCCACGCCATAGATGTAGCATACAATCCTGACGATTCCAAATACCCCTGCCTTTACCACCGCTACGGCATGCAAAAGCGCGCTTACCGGCGTGGGTGCAATCATAGCAGTAGGAAGCCACGAGTGAAAAGGCATCCACGCCGCTTTCATGAACCCCAGCAAGAAACAGAAGAACAAAATTATCAGTGTCAATGAGGCTAAATCACCCGTTTCAAAACCCGTTCTCAGTGCTTTTATCCCGCCTCCTGTGAAGTCGGTGGTCCCGGTAAGATAATAAGTCATCATTATTGCGAACAGGAGGAAAACACCCGCGGTGAGCAGATATGCAAAATATTTATGACCTGCCCTTATCGCTTCTTCGCTCTGCTCGTGTATAACTAACGGATATGTTGATACCGTTAATATTTCGAAAAATACGAACATCGAGAGTAAATTCGCGGAAAGCGCAACGCCAATGGCGCCGAATATGGCGATAGCAAAGCAGAAATAGTATCGCGTCTGTGCATGCTCTTTCAAAGACCTCATGTATCCTATGGAATAAAACGATACGAGAATCCACAAGAAGGATGCGGTGAGCGCGAAAATAAGACCAAAAGCATCCACTTTGAATCCAAATGCAATGCCCCCAAACATCGTCTGTGGAAATAACAGACATTGGACGACTTTTTTGTCCAAAACGGTCGGTATCATGGATGCAATGAGCGAAAACTGCAATATGCCCGCGATAATCGTCCAGCTCTCTCTTACGTTCGGTCGCTTGCTGGACAGCAATATGAGAATCGAAGCGGTAGCAGGGCATAGAATTGCAAGTAGAGGTATGTAACTGGAAACTATTAATCCCTCTGTCATGGTGCTATCACCCCCGTGCCCAATAATGCATTCACTGCCTGGTCAACTATTGGTAGTAAAGGTGTTTCCGCACCTGCAAGCCATAGAAGACCAACGATAACGCAGAGCGAACCGAGTATTAATGCTGGGATAACCATGCTACCCGGTGCTTCCTCCTTTTTTATCTCATGTTCGTTTTCTCCCTCTCCCTCCTTCCGCACAAAATACATGCGATCTACAACTCGCCAGAAATAGACGAGGTTAAGCAGCGTGCTGGCAAGTATAACGGCTACATAGACGTATTCCACTGCTTCTATAGACGCTAGCAATAAACACAATTTCGTTATAAAGCCCACGGTTGGTGGGACGCCAATCATTGATAACGCCGCTAACGTGAAAGCAGCACAGGTGTAAGGCATTTTCTGACCCAATCCCTCAAAATCTTTTATACTCCTCAATCCAGTCCGGTATATAATGGCACCTGCAACCATGAACAGGCATCCCTTTGCTATTGCATGATTCAATATGTGTATCAACGCACCATATAGTCCCCAATGAGTGGAAAATAGTGCCACACCAAGCACGATATAGCCTATCTGTGAGACACTGGAGTAAGCAAGCATTCGCTTTAAATTAGTCTGCATTATTGCGATAACCGAGCCCAAAATTATGGCTATCGCAGCTATCCAGGAAAGAACAGTGGTAATGGGCACGTAAATGTGGATAAAATCCGTGGTGAACACCGAAAAAAAGATTCGTATAAATGCGTAAATTGAAACCTTTGACATCGCCGCTGCGATTATCACGCTAACCGCAGATGGGGCGTACGTATATGCGTCGGGTTGCCAGACATGAAGAGGAAAAAGTGCCATTTTTATGCTTATCCCAACGACGAAGAAGACAAACGCCGCTTGCACTACTTTATTCTCGTATAGCGGTGGCAATAAATACGAAAGGTCAGCCATGTTAAGCGAGCCGGTTACGGAATACAGGAAACCCGCACCGAGAAGGTAGAAACAAGCGCCTATGGAACCCATAATCACGTAGTTATAGCTTGCTTTTAATGATCTACCACCCGCAGCAGCTATTAACGCATACGCCGCTAAAGAAGCTATCTCCAGAAATACGTACAGGTTGAACACATCTCCGGTTACCGTGATGCCACATAAACCGGTAACGAGCAGTTGAAAGACCACGTAGAACGACACGATTTTACGAGGTAGCTCTTTTTCTATGCTCCTCTTTGCATATATCACCGTTAGCAGGCAGATGAATAGAACTATAACCAGCACGTATGCATTAAATGCATCTACGACGTACTCTATGCCCCATGGGGGAGCCCATCCACCCAGCCAGTAATGTATCGGTTCACGCGTGATAACGACATGGTGTAAAATGGAAAAAGCGAGCAATAGCTGCACGAAAATGGTTGCGAGGGAAATAGGCAAACAGGTCTTCTTATTCACCCATCCCGCAATCAAGATGGTGAATGCAGAAAGCATAGATATTACAATAATAAGCACTGGATAATGTTCGGCTAAAATCAATCTGACCCACCTTCCTCCTTCACCTTCTCGCTCTCTCTTCCTCTTCCTCTCTCGCTAATCATTTCTCCTCTTGGTCTGCCTGCCGTATCTATCCTATCCCTTACATATCTTGTGCAATGTTTTATATATATATTTTTCGTTTTTCGTTTTTTTTTTTTTGCGCAGATGAATCCCCAGCACGGTCATGTAACAAATCTAACATCCTACTATCGTGAAGGAAATCCTCAATCACCTTTGCGTCTTCCGCATCGTAAATCCATATCGCATCGTATCTGCCCAGCGTGTGATAGATACACTTGCAGGAACTTAAAACAAATATTTTCGTACATGCAGTGGTTCCCGGGTCACGATATTTCTAAGACTCACAATGCCCACGAGTTCACCATTCTCAATCACAGGCAGTCTTCGTATCCCCTTTTCTATCAGGACTTTGCCTGCACGACCGAGAGATGCATCGGATTCAATGGTCATCAGAGGTGAGGACATTATCTCTTTCGCTTTTACCTCGCCCGGGTCTCTACCTTTCATTATCACTTTTGTCACTACGTCCCGGTCGGTAACGATTCCCACGGGGTTATCTCCTTTTGTTATAACCACACAGGATATTCCCGACATTTTCATGCACTTCGCTATTTCGGCAACTGATACGTCTTCATCTTCGGTGATAGCGGGATAGGTCATTATATCCCTAACTTCTAATAATTCCGCCTCCATCTTTTTCGTTCTCCTTTCTTTTTAGTTTTAGTACGTACTCAAAACAGATATTTCCTCACATGCTCGGGCTCACCTGTTAATATATTTCTAATACTTATAATGCCTGCAAGCTCACCATGTTCAATCACAGGCAGCCTTCTTATGCCCTTCATTGCCATAATCCTGCTTGCATCTTCCACCGATGCGTCCGCTTTCACGGTGATTATCGGTGAAGACATAATCGCCTTCGCTTTCATCTCGTCCGGATTTATATCCTTCAATATGACTTTTGCCGCTATGTCCAGGTCAACGGTCATCCCTGCTGGTTTACCTGCTTTTGTTATCACTACACTCCCTATTCGCGACAGTTCCATGTGCTTTATTATTTTAGCGACCGGAACATCTTCGTCTTCGGCGATGGCGGGAAAGCTCATTATCTCCTTGACTTTCATCTTTCCTTTTCTCCTTCATCTCCTCTTTTCTCTTCTATTTTGCTTTATGTTGTATACTTATTTATGAAGTGAGTTAATATAAATTATTCACTTTGTGGTGTTCTATTTCTACGGGGAAAATTGAAGGGTGATGGAAATATGATATGAAAGTTACAATGGTAATCCCATCATATTGGGCGAGGGCGAGAGAGGTTGGTTGGAAGGAGGGAGACGCTATTTATGACCACCCCACTCCTCTGGATAGCGAAGGCATGTTGCTTAGAGCAATACAGAGTATAGAAAAGTTGGAGGATAAAGATTTTCAATTGGTAATACTTGCAGTCGCCACGGCAGAAGATATTGAAACGCAAGTTGAAAAGAAGATTGCTAACATTATCCAGTCATCCAATCCGGGAGTGGAAGTATTGTTATTCGGGCACTCCCATCTAAAGCAAATACATGAACTGTTGATTCGCGAGGGCAAAAAGGCGTATAATGACCTTCTGCAATTACGAGGATATGCCAACATCCGGAATCTGTGCCTGTTCATTCCTCATGTCTTGGGTTCAGAAGCGGCGGTGCTTATTGACGATGACGAGGTATTTGAAGACCCGAAATTTATGTCGAAAGCAAAAGAATTTGTTGGCAGTAGTATTGGAGGAAGGACAGTAAATGCCGTAGCGGGATATTACCTTCAACCAGAGGGGGACTACCACGTCAAAAAACCGTTTCGCCCCTGGATGAAATATTGGGACCAATGTGACCGGATGAATGAAGCATTTGACAAAATCGTTGGAACTGAACCGAGGTTGAAAGAGACGCCTTTTGTTTTTGGTGGGAACATGGTTATCCATCGAAATCTTTTTACCGTTGTGCCTTTTGACCCAGATATCACGAGAGGAGAGGATATAGACTTTTTAATAAATGCGAAGATGTTTGGATTTTCGTTCTTCCTAGATAACCAACTATCTATCAAGCATCTCCCGCCACCAAAGACACATCCTATCTGGATGCAGCTAAGGGCGGATATCCGCCGTTTCATTTATGAACGAGCGAAGATTGAGCATCAAAAAGAGATAAAGGGAATGACAAGGGTATATCCAGAGGAGGTTGACCCTTATCCGGGCGGTTTTTTGAAAAGCGACCTCGAAGAGAAGATAGAAAAATCATGCAAACTGTTATCTGAAGACTATCTTGCCGAAGGCGACATGGCAGGTAGTGAAGAGGCGTTACGGAACATCTTCATCGCTAAAACCGATGCGGTGCCGAAATACGACCCTATTCAAAGGTTATGCAAACTGCAAAAACGGTGGCAGGAATTGATGCTGTTCACGAGCCACGAAAAAAATCGTTCACGGATACGGGACATTCTTTTGTAAAGGGATGCACTAAAAATGAAAAAGAACCTGAACCTGTTGTTTCTGCCAAAGCTGCTGCCCCGCGCGGACATCATAGGTGGACCCATCCTCATCTATCATAGGATAAAGAATCTGTCCTTGGTGGGACATAGAATAACGCTAATTGCCCCTGCTTATACCGAAGCGGACCGAAAGGACAAAAGTCTTGAGCCTTTCTGTGAGAGGATTATCCGGATTGATTCGGTTAGGGAGAGAACTCATGAAGAAATGGAGACTCTTTATAAAAGGTTGAAAATGGATAGACCGAAGGTCTTCTTAGCCGGAGACGGTGGTTACAATGAAGGGATTGAAGATGCATTGAAGATAACCTTGAAGGAGAAGCATTTTGATGCTCTTATTGCGGAATATTCGATGATGGGACAGTACATAAGAGGCAAATTATGACATTATTCCTGCAGATACCATGACGGTGATTTCGGTACACGAATGTTATACAAAGGCTTTCGAGATGAGAGCCGAAAAAGGAATAGAAGATATTAGTAAGGATATAATAAAGGAGCTATTCAATTACGAGTTCGAGATGTATGATACTGCCGATAAAATTTTAACTTTAACCAGGGAGGATGTCGATATCCTGATAAATTACGCCCCAAACTTGAAAAATAAAATCAGCGTAGTGCCCCACGGAGTTGACACGGCATTTTACACGCCGCCGAAGAAGAAGTCCTGGGAAAGGATGTCGAGCTAAGGAAGAAGATTAGCATGAATGCCTTAGCATTAGCAAAGAAGTTTGACCACAAGAATGCCGCAGAGAAATTAGAGCGAGTACTTATACTCCACATCGTCACAGATTGAGCTTTTTCAAACCTCTGAAAACGTAGTGAGAGTAAAGACCTGCGTCCTTGTTTATAGGTGATACCGGTTTGGTTCTCCCAATAAAAAGCGCAGTTTATGCCGGTGCTGAGGGCACAGTCCAAAAATATAGTGATTTATCACCGCGGAGAGTGCCGAGTACACAGAGTTTTAAGACTGTTTCAATCTTTGCCCGTTTTTTCTGGTGCCTCTGCGTTCTCCGTGTGCTCTGCGGTGATTTTTGATTTTTGTTTAACTGCTCTTGTAATTCTGGCTTGCAGCCTGTTAACATGTTTTTCAGCCTTTTTCCAGTCGATATCCATCGCATTACACTCTTCATAGCGTTCTTATCCTGGCAGTTGATCTGAGCTGGGTTCTCGGATTTTTCCACGTTGTCCTGCGAGCTTACCACGCAAGCGTTACCCCCGGCGTGTTCCGCAGTAGGATTACCCCGAATGGAGGGGGTAGCCACAAAGCAATCCGCGATGCAACTTCTTGTCAACAAACTGGATTTTTAGATAGTGCCCTACACCTTTTTTAATTTAAACTATGGCATGTTCTAGGGTCTATTCTCTTTATTCCTTCTTTTATCTCATCATAAGCATAATCTTCAGCTCTTTCATGTATTCTTCTGGCTCTTCGCTGTTTTGTATGAGTAAGTTAATTTGTTAATACACCCTACTCCTAACTAAATTATCATAAGAGGAGATGAGTATCAAATGTACGAAGACCTATTCCGGAAAACATTGAACATAGAAGATCCAGGGGTGCTTGAAAGTGTAGATTTCGATCCAGACGCAAAAAGGATCGAGCTCTATCTCGATTTTGCACCTGGAACCAAATT
>QBUL01000145.1 GCA_013180605.1 Candidatus Methanophagaceae archaeon GoMg1
GTTGAATTCCACCACGCTACCTTGGTGCAATTTTGTATATCTTTTATTAGTTCGTCTGCATTCCTTATTGGTAAGTTTGTGTTGGGCAAACTAATCCAATTGACACCTGTAATAGCACCTTTCTTAAGATTATATGTGATCTTACACACCACTCCTTCAATCGTTTTATTCATTACCTTGTAGTATCGCGGATCATCGTCTGCTGCGTTCACATCAGTCCATGACTTCTCGGTTGTGGTCGCATTCGGTGTCGCCGGGAATCCTGCTGTCAGGTCGTTCGAGATGTAAATGTCGTAGGTGCTACCATCAGTCCAGTTGCCCCAGTCCAGCGTAACATTTGTGCCATCCCATGTTGGGATCAAATATGGCTTTCTAATTACCCAGAACCTGTTGAGGTTACTTGTATCGCGTGCAAGCAAATCAGCAGCCTTGTAGGCCCAGTAGTCCTCGACTGCTGCGGCAAGCCAGACACAGGGTCCAGTATCCCTCCAGTTAGCGCCATCGTACGGGTTGTCGCAGGCCACAACCACAGCACCAAAGTTGTAGGGAGTGTCATCCGAGTCGTCAATCATCTGTTTCCCACGGAAATAAACCGATAAACCAACATCTAAATGTTGGGAATTAACATCTGCTATAAGTGGGTTATTCGATGGTGTTCCAAGTAATATCAAATAGTTGTTTTCCTTTTCAGCTTCAGTAATATTTTCAACCGATTTCACGCTTACACGCTCACCTGACACACCAGACGTATTTATTTTATTCCTAATAGCATTGGCTTTATCTCGATAGCCGAGTTCATCTGGATATACGATGGTTGTGTTCCAAACCGTGCTGTTGTAGCCATGCAAGAATGGCTCTGGATAGTCCATAACTAAGCGGGGCCTGAATTTACTTTCCGATATAAATGCAAATATATCCCAGTGCAGAACATCTCCGTTACGCAGTGGATATATCGTCCAGTTATGCCAAGATATTGGAATAGCATTCACAAAAGGAGTCAAAAAGTGGTATTTGCCTCCTTCCTTACCGTTTTTCAGTCCATCGATTGCACGAGGCGTGCCGTCTATTCCGAGAGTAACATTTGCCACGCTCTCTAAGAGATCAACTGGCGTAGTATTCTCGGGTGCTAATTTCGTGATGTCGAGCATCTCCACAGTCGTATAGTTCGAAAGAATCCCGTTATATGCAGACATGTTTCCATAGTGATGTGAGTTGAGAATCCTGCATGAACTTATTTTAAGTGACTTTACTGCTGTGTTGTTACTATAATCAGACTCGGTAATATTACCGTCAGGGTCAAGCAGGGCCTCCACGCTGTGCAGTCCTGCTGATATAGCACGTTCAAATTCGACATACTGGTATGATTTTGCTCTCAACCATGTCGTTTTGTTCGTTGAAACTTCATCCACGATGAGTTGAACCTTGAACCTGTTGCTCGTATTTCCTGCATCTACCGTTCCATTATTGGTGACTTTTATCTTGATTAGCGTGTTGTTATTTGCAGTATGCCAGCTGTATGCAGGTAGAAATGTTATGTCATCTTCAGATATTACCAAATCCACAGGACCGATATCGTCAAGCACTGTAATAATCTTTGTACTCGCATTGTTTGTCTCATCCGACTCATTTACAGCACCATAAGCATCGGCAGTCACCTTTAGTTCATGGACTCCACTTAAATTCGTCCAGTTGAACTGCACGATTGTCTCTCCCCCATCGCCCATGTCTGAAAGATATGTATCATTTCTCAGCGTTCCATTCTCATGTAATGTAACATTAAAGCCTCCCGCAGCAGTTCCATCGTTTTTGATCGTTGCATTGATGGTGTAAGTGTGATTTGCCACCAATGCAATGGGAGTCTGCTCATCTCTTTCAACGAGCGTGTCAATATCACTAACTTTAAGATTCGGTTTTGGTTCTTTACTGATTAAAACTGCACCAACTGCTCGAAGACCTCTCTCACCTGGAGGTACTGGTTCATGATTCTGGAATGTTACATTGTTGCTTGATGGGTTTAGCCATGTCTTGTTCACCACCCAGTTGTCGATGTCAAAACCCCCGTAGGACCATGTGCTGTCCAGAGTGCTTCCGCCGCCATCTGCTGCGTCATTGGTAGAAAAGTTGTTGCTATTAACGTATAGATAATCCCATTCTCCTGCAGTACCAGTTATATATATCGTCCAGAGGGTTGCGTTTATATTAGTATCCATCGTGCCGTTGAACCATGTTGTGCCAGTTGGAACACAACATGGATAACTCGAAACATCTCCCATTTGAATATATCCTTGATTAATCCAATAGGTTACATTTTCCCCTCCACCATTGTACACCGTAATAATAGCTATACCATTTATTCGTCCATCACTAAAACCATTAGTAGTTACGGTTGCACTGTTGGCGCCATTATTGGTTATATCAGTCACATTCCAGTATTTCCAATAGTAACCGCGTCCACAGCCAACATAATATCCCGCTGTTTCGTCATTGTCACTGCCATCATACTCGTATTCAAAATACTGATTGTTTTGTGTATTCCCTGTTCCATTCCAATATGTGATATTCAGCCAACCATCACTATGCCCGCCTCCAGTTACGCCTACATAGAGCCTCGACCAGAGTAAAGTTCCATTAGGCACGCTAAAGTTCTGGGTATAGGGACTATAATCAGAACCATGCCCACCTCCAACATACACTCCTCCTTTCACCGTGTCACTCTTGACTGTATGCAAATCTTCGAAGTATAATGCCGATGCGGGAATGCAAAGCGCTGCTAACACTAAAAGCAACGTGATCAGTGCCGTTAGATATTCTTTTTTCACACGCACATCTATATCACTTCCCCTTTTTTTTATTAATTTTCTTTTTTAAATAATATTTGATGCCATATATAAGCTTTTCGATATCGTATTAGCATTCCCAAAGAAACTATATTTTATAATTTTTTAGTTTTAAAAAATCTTTTCTTAAAACTATTCTTATGGCGTTTACCAGCACTTAAACCTCAACCATATTGGAGACACCTCACATAATGCCCTTTATCACATTCTACCATTTCTGGATGCCAATTCTTACATACCTCTTCTATATGGTCACATCTTGGATGGAACCTGCAACCCGATGGAAGGTCAATCAAAGAGGGACTTATGCCTCTTATCTGTTTCAATCCTCTGCTTGGAAGTGAATTAAGAAATCCCCGTGTGTATGGATGCATCGGATTTTTGAATATATCTTCTGTTTTTGCGTATTCAACGAGTTCGCCTGCGTACATCACTGCGATATTAT
The DNA here is from genome assembly GCA_013180605.1 of Candidatus Methanophagaceae archaeon GoMg1. Classification (GTDB taxonomy): domain Archaea; phylum Halobacteriota; class Syntropharchaeia; order Alkanophagales; family Methanospirareceae; genus QEXZ01. Next base: position 3,283 of record QBUL01000145.1, read on the forward strand.
CACAAATCTCTGCTGCAACACCCAAATCATGCGTTATAAATAGCATTGACCCTTGCCTTGTTACTTCTTTCATTAGTTTCACTATCTGCATTTTTATTGTGATGTCTAATCCCTTTGTTGGTTCGTCTGCAATAATCAAAGAGGGGTCGCATGCAAGTCCCATCGCAATCATTGCCCTTTCTTTCATTCCACCGCTGAACTGATGCGGATACTCACTCACTCGTTTCGAGGATAATGGAATTTTAACCGCTTCGAGCATTCCAACCGCTTTTTCTTTTGCCGCTTTTTTATCCAATCCCTGATGGAGTTGAGTTGATTCTGCTATCTGGTAACCTATCTTCAAAACGGGGTTCAAGAAAGTCGGTGGATTCTGGAATATCATGGCAATTTCCTTTCCTCTTATCTTCCTCATCTCTTCTTCGCTTAGCTTTAGAAGGTCTTTGCCGTTATACATTATTCTTCCTTCTATGTTTGTGGATGGCTGGAGCAAACGCATTATTGCGAAACCTAAAACTGTTTTACCACACCCTGTCTCTCCTATGAGCCCCACTCGCTCATTTTTTTCTATTTCGAGATCTACGGTATTTACTGCTTTTACTATGCCGTCCTGCGTCGGAAAGTACGCTTTTAAGCCAATTATTCTCAATAAACTCATGATATTTCTATTTCCCTCCTCAATCTTGGATTTATTTTGTCCTCTAAACTGTAACCACCTAAAGAGAGAGCTATTGACAAAAACGCAATAATTAATCCAGGAGGAAGCAACCACCACCACATCCCCAGTGCAAAGCCCCCGTTGGTATATGCGCGGTTTATCATTTGTCCCCAACTGATTGTTGTAGGGTCCCCCAATCCCAAAAAACCTAACCCTACTCCCATTATCATGTAAGTCTGTACTGCAAATACAAATTTTACAATTATCAATGGTAAAATGTTAGGTAAAATATGCTTAATCATAATATAGGAGTCACTTGCACCCATTGCTTTTGCACCATATATAAAATTGTATTCTGATAAAGACAGCACCTGGGACCTGATAACTCTGGCAAACATTGTCCAGCCTAAAATACCCATTAAGATGCTAATACGTGTCATGCTTACTTCTAAAAACGATGCAAGAACAAGTAAGAGCGGAAACATTGGTATTACCATTAAGAGATCAATTCCTCTCGTAATAAACTCATCTATTACTCCTCCATAATATCCTGAAACAATGCCTACAAAAGTACCAATTAAAATTGCCAATCCTCCACCTACGAAACCCACAAATAAAGTTATCCCCGTCCCATATATGAGTCTGCTAAAAATATCTTGACCCAAATCATTTGTTCCAAGAATATGCCCCATACTTGGTTTTTCTAAAGGAGTCCCTGTAATTGTATATGGGTCGTATGGCGTTAACACGGGAGAAAAAATAGCTATAATACTAAATGCTACTAAAATATAGATACTGATGGTAAATGCAACATTCCTTTTCAGCCTCTTTTTACCTATAATAAATGCAACTTTTCTATGCATCTTCACTCTCCTACCTTTACGCGTGGGTCTATACAGGAATATAACATATCAGCGGTAAAGTTTGCAATGATGATTAACAGGGTATCCATTAAAAAAATCCCTTGCAACAAAGGTAAATCTCTTGCATTCATTGCATCAATCATTAACATTCCCATTCCGGGCCAGGAGAATATAGTCTCTATAAACACACTTCCGGAAATCATAAATACCAATTCTAAAGTAATCATTGTTACCATAGGTAGCATTGCATTCTTCACTGTATGTTTAAAGAGAATGTCTTTCTCACTCAATCCCTTCCCTCTCGCGGTTATAATATAATCTTCTCCTACGGTCAAAAGCATGGAATTTCTCATCAAATAATAATTCCCTGGAATTGAACACAGTGTTAAGGTAATCATTGGTAAGAGGGAATGATGTAAAATGTCTAAATAATCTGTGCCTGATTCTAAAACACCAATGCCCATATATCCGCCTAAAGGGAATAGACCAAGATAAAAACCAAAAATTAAGACGAACATTAATGCCCACCAATAAGAAGGTATAGCTCTTATAAAAATCATAACGTTTAAAACAGATAAATCCAGTTTTGACCCACTTTTCCATCCAAAATATGCCCCTATAAAAACACCAATCAATAGGGATAGTAATGTGGCGGGTATTAATAAAATTAAAGTCCAACGAAGCTTTTCAACAACAATATTTAATATGGGCACACCATACTCAAACGAATAGCCCCAATCACCCTGAAGCAGATTATCAATGTAAATAAAATATTGCTCGGTTAGCGATTTATCTAAACCAAATTTATGTTTGAACGCTTCTGAAGCCTCTGGTGAAATAGTACTTTCGATATTTATTAATAAATGACTAATATAATCTCCGGGCATCAGATGTAATATTACAAAAGTTATACTAATACCAACGAAAAAAGCTAAAAAACAGTAAAACAATCTTTTAATTACATATTCTATTCTCATTGTTCAGTTTTTTCATTTCTATTTTTCATTATTTTCCCCTCTGTGTTAATCTTGTGTAATCTCGTGGTTTTTTTTTACCTCAGCTATACAGATTTTTTTCTCGCGATGACTGTTCTCATAGGCATGGTTGTCCATTCTGACATATCAATAACTCTTTCTCCAATGAGTCCGACTTCATCAAATATATCGAAGAGCTCTGCATTGGTTCGAATATGCATGTGACTGTGCCCGGTCATTTGCTCCTTGAGGTCCCAGATGAGTGACGAAACTGGGGCTGTTCTATCATCATCGATGGTGAACGTCTGGGTGATAAAAAGCCCATTATCTTTCAAAGCATTACAAACTCGTTGATAAAATGATTTCGACTCATTGGTATTACCACCAAATGAGCACGCTTCAAAGGCAATATCGTAATTAGAGCCTATGTCATCCTTGGTATAATCACCCGTCATGGTTTTGACACGATTTTGCATTTCATATTTGTTGATATATTCCTGGGTAATATCGGTTACACCCGGCTGATCGAAGATAACTACTTCGAGTTGTGGATTTTCCTGTGCAAAACCAATACCAAAAAGCCCGTGACCTCCTCCAAGGTCAATCAACTTTTTAGCAGTTTTGAATTCCGTAAGTTCGGAAACAATCTTGAGAGTTGCCTGTAACCTGCCCAACATTGTGCCTCGTGCAATCCACTTAATGGAATCCGGGTCATAATTATGTTCGTGTTTATGTTCATGCGCGTTGCCAGAGGGTCCTTCCTTCAAAATCTGCTTCAACTTCATCCAGTCCTCGCGTTCCTCAGTGGAGAATTTTAAGTGGCGTGCAGAATAAGATTCGCCTTCTACGAGAAATGGCACAACGTCAGGTGCCGTTAGGTATTGCTCTCCTTCTTTAGCAAGAACCCCAAGTGCAACGAGTACATCCAAAAATCTACGAGTGATTTCAATATGCGTCCCTAGGTCCCCTGATAAACTTTCCGCAGTCTTTGGCTCTTTGAGTTGTGTGAAAACGTCGAGTTCCAATGCTGTATGGAATATCAGGCCTTTCTCAAATCCTGATGCCAGCTCATGCAGGAATTCCCCTCTATCTTCTACCGGGGGTTTCATATCGACTAATCGTTCCATTTTTACCATATACCCCTTTTAGATATACCTAAGGTCTTTTTCTTGCAATGATCATCCTTATGGGCATTCCAGACCATTCAGACATATCAATGACTTGATCTCCAGAAAAACCTGATTTTTCCAGAATGGTGAAGAATTCCTCATTAGTAAAACAAAATGGTTTTCCATAGTGCATACGCCAATTCATGTCCATCACGAGATTCCACAACGGTCCGTTTTCATCATTGTCAATCGTGTGCCGCTGTGTAATAAAGATTCCGTTGTCATTCAAAACTGCGTGAACTCTACGATAGAAAGCAACTACCTTTTCTTCTGGTTCATAATGAGCAAGCGATTCAAAGGCAATATCGTAACCGGATCCGAGGTCATCCTTGGTAAAATCCCCAGCCATTGTTCTTACGCGGTCTTGCATTCCATATCGGGCAATATATCCCTGTGTAATCTCGGTTACTCCCGGCTGATCAAAAACAATTGCTTCAAGCTTTGGATTCTCCTGAGCAAAGCCAATAGCAAAAAGTCCATGACCACCGCCTAAATCAATTAATCTTTTGGAGTTCTTAAACTCCGGAAGTTTGGATACAATTTTGAGTGTCGCCTGTAATCTACCAAGCATTGTCCATCTGGCGATCCACCCAATCAAGTCAGAATCAAATTTATGCTCATGAATAACAGATATATCTGTTTTATTTAAACGGTTGGTCTTAAGAACTTGTTTTAAATTCAGCCAATCATCCCGCGCCTCTGTAGCATGTTCCCAATAATGCTTGAAATTGAGGTTGTAAGGTTCTCCTTCTACAAGAAATGGTGCAACACTTGGTACTGTGGTATATTGATTTTCATGTTTGGCTAGAACTTCAAGTGCAACCAAAATATCTAAAAATCTGTGCGTGAGTTCTTGATGTGTTCCCAGCTCCATGGATAAAGCTTCAGCGGTCTTTGGCTCTTTGAGCAACGTGAAAACATTAAGCTCAACTGCAGTGAGAAATACCTGGGATTTCTCCAGACCCATTGCTATACCTCGTAGCAGCCCACTTCTGTCTTCTACATCCTGTTTCTTATCGGCTAATTTTTCCATTTTTACTTCATCCTTTCAAATCATTTAGCTCTTCATCTTTATATAACCACTTGCTCATTGCCTTTATTCCTATTCTTTGCCACTTACGCATGGATGTTCTATAACATCACCGTGGCATTCTCTTATCTGGTCCGGAGTGCATTCCTCTGGTGTATGTTCTTCTTCTTTCAAACATTCTTTGTGTTTACACATTTTCTTTATCACCTCCTGAAATTAAAAACTTAGCAAGTCCCTCAATTTCTGCTAAATGCATGTCAAGTTCTTCTCCAGCCAAGCAAGCTCTAGATATATCCGTATTCGCTGGAATCATCCCTACAACTTTGTTCTGATCCACTGATTCAAGCATTATGCCCTTGCTCTCATCGTCAACTTTGTTAAGAACGAAATAGACTGGTTTTTTGGCACCGACTGCTAATTCTCCTATCTTTTCAGAAAGCTTGAGCGACTCAAAGGAGGGATCCACAACCACCAAAATAATATCGCATCCCTGTTCCACTCCTCTGCCGAAGTGCTCGATTCCAGCATCTGTATCCACAATCACAACCTCTTTATCCTTTACTTCCAGATTTTCGAGCATTTCTTTTGAGAGCGCACCCATCGGGCAAGCGCAGCCCTCTCCAAAGTCGTGTATCTTTCCGATGGCGAGCAACTTTATTCCGTTTTTTTCGGACAAGTATTCTCTCGGAATATTGTCGAAACTCCACCCTTTATCGAAGATGTTGACCGATTTCCCTTTTGGCATTGATCTCATCATCTTCTTAATCAGCGCCTTCTTTCCACCAATGTAGTTCATAAAGTCATCCGGCAACTTCATACCCAATTGGCGGTGCAATCCAAAGTTTGACTCATCACTATCAATCACAAGGACTTTATATCCTTTTTCCGCTATCGCTTTTGCGAGCAATGCTGCCGTCGTGCTCTTTCCACTGCCACCCTTACCACATATCAATATTTTCATTTCTATCACATTTTTAACTTAGACTCTTTTTTTTGCCACCAGGAGGAGAATAAAAAAAATCCTCCCAACAAACTTTGCACATTTTTTATTTTATCTCGTCTTTCGTCGTTCTGGTTCACACACCTCACCACTGCGCTGGTTGTATATCGAGTAGTATCTTTCTCGCATATGGACTATAGTGAACAGTTGTATCCCAACCAACAAAGTTATCCGACCTATAGGCGGCAAACTTATCAACAGCGCAAACTGGAACTTCTGGTTCTTCATTAGCGAGTATTTCCTGCATTCTGTATCCAATTTCCTTTCTTCTTTCTCTGTCTACGGTGTCTCGTAGTTCCTCTACCCATTCGTCAAAGTCTGTATTACTCCACCTGTACCAATTTGGCTTGCCGAAGAATCCGTATGTGTGCAGCCATGCTAAAGCATCGGGGTCAAATCCAGTGTATGGTCCATGATGGCTTATGTGTAAATTACAGACATTGAGAGTCTCCCAGTGACCCACATCGCGCATCTCGACTATAATGCCCAATTCTTCCCAATTCTCTTTTAAAATCTGTGTGATGTCATTTCTGGGCATTATTATCGTCAAATCTTCTCCATCAGGACCCTCTAAAATGCCATCATCATCCCTATCTTCGAATCCCGCAGATTTTAACAGCCTCGTAGCCTCCGAAAGATCATATTCATATTTTGGTATGTCATAGTTCACCATATCGTGGGCAATGCTCGGTATTAGCGGTGTATAAAGAAGTGTTGCATGCCCACCAAATATGTGATTAATAACCTTTTCCTTGTTGACTGCACAAGCCATTGCTCTCCTGAACTCTGTCATATTCGTGGGATACAGTTTGCAATTAAATCCAACGCTCTTATAGCTTCTTTCTGGAAGGGAATAACTTCCCATGCCCTCTCTGCCTTTGAGCATGTTTGCTATCGCTGGGCTGATATCGTACACAACGTCAATCTCTCCCTTCTGTACTGCAAGTATCTGAACATCCTCACTTGGCATGACTTTAAACACCACTTCTTTAACACGCGGCATCTTTCCATGATAATCTTTGTTCGCTTCTAATACAAAGTATTCTCCAGAAATACGCTTTTTAAATTTGAACGGTCCGCTGCCTATGAAGTTAGTATCCTCGAAGGTGTCTGGATCGTTAACGTTTTCCCAGATATGTTTGGGGTAAATATTACCCCACCAAGGTCTATCCCCCATTCCATGTATAAGCAGTGGATTGCGACTCGTCAAATGAAGTACTGCAGTATATTCGTCCGGGCATTCTACGTGATCTACCATACTTACCCTCCACCATGTAGGGCGATGTTCGTGTAAGTAGTCAATTGTAAATTTCACGTCTTCTGAAGTAACCGGGACTCCATCGTGCCATTTAGCATCTTCATCCAGATGGAACGTATATACCTTCGCGTCGCTGGATACTTCCCAACTATCTGCAAGCCATGGTTCGAATTCCTCCGTTCTAGGATTATACACTGCAAGTGGTTCATAAATGGGCGCGATTATAACTCCCTGCCAACCTCCAAACGCTATTATGTTTGCACCAGTAAAGTCCCTGCTCATAGGTATTACTGCCCTACCAAAAGGCACTTTTCTAAGTATGATTAGCTTTATCTGTATAACGTCACCCACGTTTATCCTTCCGTCCTGATTTGCATCTGCTAACTCGGTAGTCGGTTTCTTTCCGAAAATTATCAGCTTTATGTATGTTACGTCCTTTATATCAATCGTGCCGTCTTCGTTTGCATCGCCGAAAAATTGTGCACCCACTGCAGAAGGTGCCGATGCCAGCAGTATTGCGCTTAGTAATATTCCAATTATTCCAATCGAGATTGTTCTTTTCATTTTTTCTTTTTATCACCTCCTAAATTTTTTAGGTGTTAGGGGTTAGGTTTGAGGTTTTAGAGATCAGTTTTCAGACTTCTAACACCTCGCACCTCAGACCTTTATTCCCCCTCTTTTTCACTTTCGCTTTTTACCGCTTCGCACCTTAGGGAATCGCATCATGGAAAGGGAGTGTCACCGTTTTCTTGCTTTTACCTTCCTTTTCTATCCTCATACCATTCCTCTATTTTATCCCCAAAGATGTTACATTGTAACTTTATCTTTGATGGGGTATATAAAGTTTTTGATTTTTTTCTTATCTAAACATACAACAAAACTAAAAGATAAGACAACATCAACGACGTTTCCTCGTAGCAATCGAAATAGAAGTTGCCACGATGATAGCGATAAGCAAATCGCACAGGTTTACAGGGATTTTTTGTTCGCCGCCATCTCCTTCAGATTCATTTTGCGTTATCGCTTCCTCTTCAGAGATATTGTCTTCCGCTGGTTTTACATTAAGTAATATCTTTATATCTTCAAGCCACCAGCTCAAAGGATGCACGTCCTCCCATTCCCATCCAACAAATCTGTCTGATCTGTATGCAAACATCTTATCAGCACTGCAAATTGAAACACTCGGCACATCATTCGCAAGTATCTCTTGCATTTTATATCCAATTTTATTCCTTTTTTCTCTGTCTGCCGTGCTTCGTATTTCTTCTATCAACCTGTCATACTCCGGATTGTTGTAGTCGTGCCAATTTGGGTCTCCAAAGTGTGCTTCTGAGCCAAAGTGTGTTAAGTCATCGGGATCGTCATGATTGAGATACCCTATTTGAAATATCCACACTGGACTTTTATGTATTTCTTTAAACCATTGGCTGTGCTCTAGTTGCTTTATATTAACTTCAATTCCCAATTCTTTCCAATCGTTCTTTAATACTTCTGCAATCTTATATCCCCAAACACCAGCAGCTGTTCCGCCCGTAGGTATCGTTATCGTTACATCTTTTCCGTCAGGACCTTCTAATCTACCATCTCCATCAATGTCATCAAATCCTGCTGATTTTAATAACCTCTTAGTTTCTGCAAGGTCGTAGTCGTATTTTGGTGTGTCGAGATTTACGAAATCATGTGCAACACTTGGCATTAGGAATGTGGTATATGTAGGTCTTGCGCACCCGCTGAATATCGTGTTACAAATTTTTTCTCTATCAATTGCATGTGCCATTGCTTTTCTAAAGGCTGTTATATTCGATGGGTAACTTTTGACATTGAAGCCAAGATTAAAAATCATTACATCTGGAGCGGAATAAATCTCGATGTTTTCTCTGCCTTTGAGCATATTTGCTACCGCCGGGCTGATACCACTTAAAGCATCGACATCCCCTGACTTTAAGGCAAGTATTTGGGAATCTTTGTTGGAAATAACTTTAAATACTACTTCTTTGACATAGGGCTTCTTACCGTGATAATTCTCGTTCGTTTCTAATACGAAGTATTGTCCAGGAATCCTCGTTTTAAACTTGAAAGGTCCGGTGCCTATAAATTCATTATCCTTATAATGTTCAGGGTCGTCAATGTTTTGCCATATATGCTCGGGCACGATGGGAATACCGGGGCAATGAGAGAGTTCATCTAAAAATGCGGGATACGAAGTCTTCAAGTAGAATATCGCAGTATAGTCATTAGGGCATTCTACGTGATCCACTCTTGATATGACCCAGGACAACCACAGCTTCTTAGATTTTATGTAATCATGTGTAAATTTCACATCTTCACTGGTAAACGGCTCTCCGTCATGCCACGTGGCATTTTTTGCCAGGTGGAATGTCCATACTTTTGCATCTTCGGATACTTCCCAACTGTCTGCAAGCCAGCAATCGTATGTGTCCTCCCAACTATTTTTCGTCACGAGTCCTTCATACATAATTGATGCGGTGGGTGCCATCCCCTTGTTCAATATATTTCCTTTCATGAAGTCACTACCTACGGGAATCACCACTCTATCACAATCCTTCGTGTTAATGGCGTCGTCTTTATTTGCATCGCCGAAAAATTGTGCACCCGCCGCTGAGGGTACTGATGCCAGCAGTAGTGCGCATATCGCTATTCCGACCAACACAAGCATACCTATTTTCATCTTCATTTTTTATCGCCTCATAGTTTTTATTCACACCTTCTCTTATTCTTCTCAAGTAACACGGTCGCATAATACATAGTGCTTTTTTCCAATTTCAATCATCTCAGGTTCTTTTTTACTGCATCTTTCTACAGCAAAAGGGCATCTCTGATAAAACACGCATCCCAATGTATAATCACTCGCATTTTTCATATCTCTATCTAAGATTACTCGATCTCCTATTGACGTTGGAGAAATCAGTGTATTTGTGTACGGATGCTTTGCATAATCAAATATATCTTCTGTCTTTCCAATTTCAACGATCTTCCCTTGATACATCACCGCAATCCGATCGCTCATACACCGCACAACTTCTAAATCATGCGAGATGAACAGAAGTGTCAGGTGAATTTCCCTTTTCAAATCATTCATCATGTTCAGTATCTGTGCCTGAACGGAAACATCTAAAGAAGAAGTAGGCTCGTCGGCGATAATGAAATCAGGATTCAGCGCAAGGATCCTCGCAAGCACAACCCTTTGATTCTGTCCACCACTTAGCTGGTAAGGATAACGATTTACATGTTCTGGGTTCAACCCTACTGTTTCGACTAATTCCAAAATCTTGCCTTTAATCTCTCCTTTATTTATATCTCCTTGCAACTTCAAAGGTTCTGCGATACTATCCCCTATCTTCATTCTTGGGTCAAGCGATGAGTCGGGGTCCTGAAATATCATTTGCATTCTCGGTCTTAACCTCCGCAGTTTCTTCTTTTTTAACTTCAACAAATCTACGCCGTCGAAAATAACTCTGCCTGAAGTTGGTTTTATCAATTTTAAGATCGCTTTGCCAATTGTTGTCTTTCCGCATCCGCTCTCTCCTACAAGCCCCAATGTTTCTCCTTTTTCAATGTGGAATGATACGTCATCTACTGCCTTTACATACCGCTTTCTTAGCATTCCAGACGAAAAATATTTCTTCAGGTTTTCAACTTCAATCATATAGCAAACACCTCACAAAATGTCCATTTTCCATTTCTACCATTTCTGGATGCCTATTCTTACATATTTCTCTTGCATAGTCACATCTTTGATAGAACCTGCAACCAGATGGGAGGTCAATCAAAGAAGGACTCATGCCCTTTATTGGCTTCAATCCCCTGTTTGGCAGTGAATTGAAAATTCCCTGTGTATAAGGATGCAACGGGTTTTTGAATACGTCATCGGTTTTTGCGTATTCAACGAGTTCACCAGCATACATCATGGCGATATTATCGCAAATCTCTGCCGCAACTTCTAAATCGTGCGTTATGAATAGCATTGATCTTTGCTTCGTCATATCTTTCATAAGCTTGATTATCTGCGCCTTTGTCGTAACATCCAATCCTCTTGTTGGCTCGTCTGCGATAATCAAAGAAGTGCAGCATGCAAGTCCTATTGCGATCAGTGCTCTCTCCTTCATTCCTCCACTGAATTGATGCGGATACTCATTTGCCCTTTTCTCCGCCAAAGGTATTTTAACCGCTTCAAGCATTTCGACTGCTTTTTCTTTTGCTTCTTTCTTTTTCAATCCCTGATGTAGCCAAATCGCCTCAGCTATCTGGTCACCAACTTTCAAAACGGGATTCAAGGCTGTTGTTGGATTCTGGAGTATCATCGCTATCTCCTTTCCCCTTATCTTCTGCATCTCTCTTTCGCTTAGCTTTAGAATGTCCTTGCTCTTATACAGTATTTTACCTTCTATCATTGTAGTTGGTTGGAGCAGGCGAATTATGGAGAAACTTAAAACCGTTTTCCCACATCCGGTTTCGCCTACGAGCCCCACTCTTTCGTTCTTTTCAATTCTGAGATTGACACTATTCACCGCCTTTACGAGCCCGTCTTGTGTTTGAAACCACGTTTTTAAATCAATTATTTCTAATACACTCATAATATCATCCTCCGTAGTCTCGGATTTATTTCATTCTCAAAACTGTGCCCAACCGAGGCGACAGCCAGTGACAAAAATGCAATAGAGACCCCAGGGGGGAGCAACCACCACCATAGCCCAAGAGCAAATCCACCTTTGATATATGCGCGGTTAATCATCTGCCCCCAATCAATCATGAAAGGATCTCCCAACCCCAAAAAACCCAAACCTACTTCCATGAGCATGCAATCCTGTGTTGCAAATACAAATTTTACAAGTACCAGTGGCAAAATATTCGGGAAGACATGTTTAACCATAATGTAAATGTCACTTGCTCCTATCGCTTTTACCCCTGATATAAAATTAGATTCTGAAAAGAGTAGCACCTGAGACCGGATAATTCTTGCGCAGCCCGTCCAGCCCAAAATGCCCATTAAAAAAATAAGAGTCAATATGCTCGGTTTTAAAAACATCGCAAGCATAATTAAGAGAGGAAACATTGGTAAAGCCATCACGACATCAACTGCTCTTGTAAGTAACTCGTCTATTTTTCCTCCATAGTATCCGGAAATGATACCTACACATGTTCCAATCAATACCATCAACAGCGCACCACCAAATCCTACGATTAACGTTGCTCGTGTTCCACATACGAGTCTGCTGAAAATGTCCTGACCCATATTATTTGTTCCAAGAAGATGATTTCTATTTGGTTTTTCCAGAGGAGCTCCTGTAATTTTATATGGATCGTAAGGCGCTAACACGGGAGAAAAAATGGCTATCAGAACAAATGCTGCTAAAACACTGATGCCAATCACCAATCCAATTTTTCTATACTTATACATTTCCACCACCCACCTTTATGCGTGGATCTATGTGAGAATAGAATAAATCCGCACTAAAATTTGCAATGATGATTAATAATGCATCTATCAAAACAATCCCTTGCAACAAAGAAAAATCTTTTGCCGCTATTGCATCAAAGGTTAATAATCCTATTCCAGGCCATGAGAATATGATTTCTATAAATATATTCCCTGCAATCAGGTATGCACATTCTAAGGGAATCATGGTTACCATGGGCAGCATTGCATTCTTTAATACATGCTTAAAGAGAACGTATTTTTCACTCAATCCTTTTGCTCTCGCCGTCAAAATATAATCTTCACCTACGGTCAAAAGCATGGAATTTCGCATCAAATAGTATGTTCCCGGGATTGAATACACTGTTAAGGTAATAATTGGTAAGGCAGAATGATATAAGATATCCGAGTAACTTATGCCACGGTCCAGAGCGCTAATGCTCATATAACCTCCCAACGGGAATAGGTCTAAATGAAAACTAAATATCAGAATGAACATTATTGCCCACCAATAGGGAGGTATAGCCCTTGTAAACATCATAACGTTTAAAACCGATGCATCCATCTTTGAGCCTCTTTTCCATCCGAAATGCGCTCCTACTAAAATACCAATTAATAATGATAGCGATATGGCAGGTACTAATATAATCAAACTCCAATAAAGTTTTTCCCAAATGAGTCCTAATACGGGTACTCCCTGTGAATATCCCCAATCACCCTGCAGCACGTTATAAATATAAACAAAGTATTGCGCGATTACCGATTTATCCAAACCAGGATAACTTCTTGGTATCTGACGTAATACGGCAAAGGTTATACCGACAGTAATGAAAAAAACTAAAACACTATAAAAAACTCTTTTAATTAAATATTCCGCTCTCATTTCTTTCTCGCAATTACCATTCTCATCGCCATGGTCGTCAATTCCGACATGCTGATAACCTGCTCTCCAACAAGTCCTGATTTATCAAAGGTCTTAAAGAGTTCTGCGTTGGTACAACTGTGACCATGTCCGCCAGTCATTTGATTCATTAGAGCCCCAATGAGTGCTGATAGCGGTCCTGTTCGGTCATCATCCATGGTAAACGTCTGCGTGATAAAAAGCCCATTAGCGTTCAAAGCATCACAGACTGTGCGATAAAAAGATACCGACTCTTCGCTACATCCACCATGTGATAATGCACAAAATGCAATATCATAACCGGAACCTATGTCATCCTTGGTATAGTCGCCAGTCATGGTTTTGACACGAGTTTGCATTCCATATTCGTTGATATAGTCCTGTGTAATATCTGTTACACCCGGCTGGTCGAAGATAACCACGTCGAATTGTGGATTTTCCTGTGCAAAGCCAATGCCAAAAAGTCCGTGACCACCTCCAAGGTCAATCACCTTTTTAGCAGTTTTGAACTCCGGAAGTCCTGATACAGTCTTTAGAGTCCACTGCAACCTCCCCAGCATTGAACCTCGAGCAATCCAATCGATACTGCTCCGGTCATAGTTATGTTTATGCTCATGTTCGTCCTTCCGTTGTTCATCTTCATGCGCAGGTTTATCCAGAGGTCCTTCTTTCAAGGTCTGTTTCAACTTCATCCAGTCCTCAAGCCCTTTCGTAGAGAATGTTAAATAGCGTGCAGAATAGGGTTCGCCTTCTACGAGAAATGGTGCAATATCAGGTGCTGTTACGTATTGCTCTTCGTGTTTTGAAAGAAGACCAAGAGCGACCAGGACGTCCAGGAATCTACTTGTGATTTCATGATGCGTTTCCATCTCCATTGACAAGGCTTCCGCAGTCTTTGGCTCTTTGAGTTTTGTGAATGCGTCGAATTCCAGTGCTGTACGGAATATCAGTCCTTTTTCAAAGCCCATTGCCATATCTTGTAAAAATTTCCCTTTATCCTTTACGGGAGGTTTTTTGTCAGCTAATCTTTCCATTTTTATCACCTACATCTCATTTTCGTTTCCTTTCCCTGTATGAATATCTAAGAGAAGGAGAAAAAAAGAAAACCTCCTCCCAACA